>JAFXSU010000165.1 GCA_017525435.1 Victivallales bacterium | reverse complement strand
TTTGCTTGAAGGAAAAATGCCACCGTTATGGGGAGCCAAAACTGCATTCTTGGATTTCCGCTGTGATTTATGCCCCAGTTTTTCGTAGATTTCCTCTGCGGAAAGGCCATCCCAGTCAGGATCGTGGGATAGGACGAAGGGCTCCTTCATCTTCTCCTTTTGCAGCATGAAATGAATCTCCAGGTCAGCGGCAATGTTGAACAAATGCTGATTGCGTGTCTGGTAGCGCACGCCGTGCATCAGAACGCAGTGCCACGCCTCATGCGCCATGACGAAAAGCCGCTCCTCCAAATCTAGCTTAGCATAGAAAGATATGCTCATCATGATGCGCCGTCCGTCTGTGCAGGCGGTTCGCAATCTGTTTCCAGGCATGGGGACCAGTTCCAGATTCATGAGAATCAAACCGATGAATGGCTGCCTCGTCAGCAGCTTCTGCCGATCCTGCTCCATGCTTTTCAGGACAGCGGCTGCCTTTTGCTCGAATGTCTTTTCCATATATGTTAGAACCCCTTCTTGCTCATTCGAGCCCGCATCGCCTTGCCATGCTTCTCCGCCCAGGCGGCGTAGCCCTTGTGATGGTAGAGCTTGTCCGCAAACACACTTGGGTCATCGGTCTTGCGGTTTCCCGTGAGGGCGTCAATCATCAGCATCGTGGCGAAATCGCTGGGTAGAGCCATCGCAATGCGGTAGAAGCCAGACAGCAGTTGCGCCTCCTCTTCAGGCGACTTGCCGCGCCAGAGGTGATACGCCACCGCCGCGCAGAAGGCATAGCGCTGGTCGGGCTTTTCAGGAATGTTGATCTTCTTGTTCGGATTGGTCATCAGCTCGTGCGTATCATCGAACTGCGCGGCAATCTCCTTGAACGCGAGAAACTCGACTCCAGCCTGGTTGCCGACGAGCCCGTAGAGCATCTTGTCCAGAAGATATGACTTGTCCTCGATGCGAAAACGGTGAAGCATCGTGCTGACGCGTTCCCACGAGCGGGGCGTGGGCCAGCCGCGCTCCAGATTTTCGTTCTCCTGGTGGAAAAGCAAATCTGGACGGAAGCGGATGAAGCCGATGACAGCGGGATGTATGCCGTTCTGAAGTCCCCAGCGCACCCACTCCTCTGGCGACTCCTGCAATTCGACGTGCATGAAGCGGTTGGCAAGGGCGGAACTCATGGTGGTGGCGACTGCCATGTCCTCCTCGCGGTTGCCAGCGGCGACGATATACCAGCCATCAGGCAGGTGGTAGAGGTCGCCCAGACGCCTGTCCAGGATGATTTCGTAGGCGGCGACTTGCAGCGAGCGGTCTGCCGCCGTCAGTTCGTCAAACAGCAGAATGCCGTGGCTGTTGGCATCCCGCGGCCAGTCGGAGGAGATGAGCCAGCTGACAGAGTCTTCGTTGGGCACAGGAAGTCCACGGATATCCACGGGCTCCCGCTGCGCCAGCCGTATATCGATGAAGCCGATGCCCGCCTCCTTTGCCACATTGCGCAGGATTGTGGATTTTCCCATGCCTGGCCCGCCCCATACCATCAGCGGCGGCAATGCCGAGGACAGCTCTGGATTTTCGGCGATGATTTCCACGTTGTTGCGCACAATCGCCTCCAGATCCTCTGGTGTGATCTTGTTGCGCATATCCAGAATTTCAGATGTGTCCATTGTTGTTTTCGGTCTGTCAGAATCCTATCTTGCCGCGCACCGCGAAGGCGCCGCATGTTGGTGACTTCGCCGCCGTAGCAATTCACTTGAACTCGGCCTCTCTTTCCGCGAAGAAGTCGTGAAGGATACGGATGTTCTCTAGTTCCGACCACTTGCGTTCGGGGGCACCCTCCTCGTCCAGGTTGATGATCTTCGCCTTGGGCATCCCGAGGAGCAGCGGGGAGTGGGTCGCGATGATGTACTGCATTCCCATCCACTCGGAGGTCTGCTCTAGGAACTCCAGCAACTTCAGTTGGAAGGCGGGAGATAGGCTGTTTTCAGGTTCGTCCAGCAGATAGACGCCTGCGCTGTTGATGGTTGAGGTGAAGAACTCAAGCGCGGTCTCGCCGTTCGAGGCGGGCGTATGGGTATGTCCTACGTGATCGCGCAGATAGACGGAAAAGGACTTTTTCCCAAGATCCCGTCTTTGCGACACATCATGCTTCCAGCGTTCAAAATCCTCCAGTCCGCGAAGCTGAGTGACCTGGAATTCCCCTCTCATGACGCTGCGCTTCATCTGAATGGCTTCGTTCTGGCTTTTCGTGATGGTGCGGTTGGCATCGCGAACCTGGAAGCAATGTTTGAACACGTCGTCGCTGGTGATGATGTCGCGCCGTCGGTCGATGTCATCGAAATCCGAATGAGTCGTCAACTGGCAGAATTTTGCGAATAGCGAGAAGTATCGCGAATTGTTGATTGGCGAACGGCGGCCGATTTCAAGAATCTCGGCCATCAGGTTCAGGATGGTCGATTTACCGCTGCCGTTGTTGCCGTAGAGAATCGTGACGGGAGAAAATTCGAGGGAAAGCCCTTTTGGGAAAAGACCGATTGGATAACCATCGACTTCATTCTGAAAGAACGGCATGCGCACAAAGCTCCATTCAGGGTGATCATTCTTGGATTCAGCGATGACAGTCAAGAGAAACGAGTCTTTGTCGGGAAGTGTCAAGGATGTGATATACCGACTCATGGCTGTGTCCTCTAAATGGATGTGGGGCTGCCAATTGGCTTTGGCGCAGTCTTCCCTTCCAGACTCTTCGCCAATTCAGTCAGATGACCGTTCATCTCGGCAACGCGAGCCTTGCCGAGTTCCGGAATAAGCGGCTCCGACATCAACTTGCCCATTTCTGACTTTACATTGGCAATCCTGCGTTTCAAGGCGGCACGCCGTTTGGCCTCCCGTTGGTCACTCCCTTCCTGCGCCTCCCGTTCCTCTGGACGCATGAACCGATACTTGTCCTTGCCGTAGAGCTTGTAGCCCGCAACTACATGGCACCTTTTGCCCACGCGCTCCCGCAGTTCCTTGACCGCGTAGCTTGGCACCTCGATGAATTTTACACTTTTCGGGACCTCGAAATGCGACAGGTCGAGGTGCTCATTGCCATCCACAACAAGGACCTCCAAATTCGGCAGATTCTGCACAAACGCCAAGTCATCAGCCCAGACATCGGCCTGCAGTTCAAGATAGCGGAGGTTCTTCAAATTCCCAAGGGCGAAAAAATCCAAATCCTTGTCCTTACGCCAACTGTCTGCAATGATTTTCAGGACGCGAAGGTTGGAAAGCTCACTGATTTCCTTCATGGCATCATTGCTCAGATTCACGCAATACAGAATTTCCAGGCTTTCCAGACTTTGTAGTTTGGACAACCCTTCCCACCCCGAACCATGGTCTGGCTGGGAACAGCAGTCATGGAGTAACAGCCTCTTCAGTTTCGGGAAGCGAAGTAGCAGATCAATCCATTGTGAAGGATGTCCGCCGAAGTCCACACGGACATCGGTGGCGGTCGCCAATCGTTCCTCGGAACAAGTCAACTCGATTTTGTCATACCCCAAGCCAACCACTTTCTCCGTGACTGGAACCAAATTCTCTTGAATTTCCCTGACTGCGTTTTCAAATTCTTCTCTTGTCATTGTTGTCTCTCCTGTGGTGAAAGGTTGAACTGACTGGTCATTTAGCAATCAGCGTGCCAAGATGCAGAGTTGTGAATAGCCATGCGTGAGATGCCATATAGCCGGATGCCGAGTGGTCAGATTTTGAACACCTATGGCATAAATCTGAACCCGTGTGTCATGGTCCTGGCGAGAGAATCCGCCTGCTGGTGTCTCCGCGTTTCCTTGGCACGGCGGTTGCTGATTCTGCCTATGTTGTTTTATCCGCAACCAAACAGGACAATGGCAACCATGGAAAGTAGAATCAAAACCTTAACAGTAACGGAACACGCGCGTCAGCGTCAGGGATGCTATTTGCATTGTGGTCCGCAACATGCGTTTTGGGAACTGTTCAACGGCTGGACAATGCTGATGGACTTCGCCTGCGCGGGGATTTCCTGGGAGCATCCATCCCGTATTGACATTGATGCGCAGAACGGGAAATGCCTCTTGCATGTCACGGGGAATGTTTCTACGGAAAAAGTATTCAAGTTGCTGAACAAGGTAATTGCCTGGAAAGGCGAAGCGGCGCTGCCAGTCGAATTTCCGTCTGGCGCGGTTTTCCACAGCGGTTGCATTGGAGGGACAGACCAGGGATTTCTCGACATCCTTCCCCTGATGCTTGTCATCGCCTACTCCCAAAATGTCAGGTTGCACGTGGTGTATGAAAAGCAGTCGATTGAAATGACACTTCAAGGAGATACGATAACCAGCCTCAAATGCGAACCGTCCGAGGAGGCAAACCAATGGCATCTTGATTTCACGCCGAATCCCCAATACATTTCCGAAGTAGATATCGGAAAAGCCTTTCAACGGGAATGCTTTCGGCGCGTCTGCGCCTACTCCGACGCCTTGACTATCCGCGTCCGTGGCCACGAGATGCGCGAGTTCAGCGGAACCCGTACATGGCTGGGACTGGTCGCCCCATGGCCCCCTTGGAAAGAAACCGCGGAAATCAGGGTGCTGGTACCTCGAAAATTTGAGGTGGCCTTTTCGTTCCGTCCAGGCACTGGGCGCAGATACGAGATATTCTGCGCGGGGCATCTCTCTGGAGGCCAGCCCCGTCAGTTGCTTGAGAATGTATTCGAGAGCTACATTGCTGAATTCTACGGGGAAGCGGCTCTCCCCAAAACCAAGAACCTTGGATTTGTCGCCGTGCTTTCCATCCTTGGATTTGATGATATCATCCGTCAAGGAATGACCTCCGAAGACTGCCATATTAACGAGGATTCGGAATTGTATGCGGAAATCAAGGACACATTGAGACGCACTTTCCGCGATTTGAAATCTCTCCACGACCTGCTCAAAGAGAAATATGGCCTTGAACCATAATGAGGAGGAAAATTCAAGGAAGCCCACGATATTTTGGTGGTGAAAGTGAAATAATCTGCATGGCTGGCGTGTAATAATTTCTGACAACAGGAAGAAACAACACAAATGCCTCAAAAGCCCCAAAGGGGATTTCAAGATGGAAACACTGTCACAAGAACAGGTCCTTACGCAACGTACGGAACGCGACAAGCCGGGAAGAATCACGGAGTACGCCCCCGCGAGCCTCGGCAAACCACTGGTTTACCACACGACACGAAATCGTGGGCGGTGATGTCTGCTTTGCCGTCATTGGACCGCACCCCGCGATCTCCGTCA
>JAFXSU010000164.1 GCA_017525435.1 Victivallales bacterium | reverse complement strand
TTCCGCAGTGGACGCACCCTTGCTCTCTCCCTTTCGCTGGGCAAGCAGGTTGACCTCTACACCATTGACCTTGCCACGGGAAAACGCAATCGCCTCACGCAAGACCGCAACGTCGAATCATCGCCGGTCTTCAGTCCCGATGGCAAAGCAATCTGTTTCGTTTCCGACAAGAGTGGCCGTGCCCAGCTCTATCTCATTCCCTCTGAAGGAGGTGAAGCCCGTCGCATCACCCAAGGTGCCCGCGAATGCGTTTCGCCGGATTGGTCTGCGGTCTCCAACCAGCTGTGCTTCTCCATGCGTACCGCCAGCGGGCAGTATGTCATCGCAGTACTGGACATGAAAAAAGCCGATGCGACGCCAGTCGTCATCACCGAGGCGGCCGGCAACTGGGAAGCACCCAGCTGGGCACCTGACGGACGCCACATCGTCTGCACTCGCCAGAGTGGCAAAAACCAGGACCTCTATATCCTGGACAGCTGGCACCACACCTTCCAGCAACTCACCACTGGCGCACGCGTTTCCCTTCCCGCCTGGGCTCCCGCTTATTAAAATGCAGGAAGCGCAATATGGCACCGCCATATTTCATGCGCTCAGGCACATAATTTCAGCCTCCTTGTAACGTATATAAATGCAAGATACTCCTTTTGACCATACTCACGAGGATAACCCGCAGGAAAACACCCCGAAGACGGACTCCCCGAAATCGGATGGCTTCCCAGGCGCACCTACGGATTTTCTCCAGCACCTTCGGGAGATGCTCGGCAGTCTCGGCGAGGTTCCTTTCGCCAACATCCATCAGACCGCAGCCGAACAGCGGAGCCAGGAGGAACGCCAGGCAAAGCAACCCAATCCGCTGGAACTCATTCGGCAGTTCTCCTTGAAACCACGCGAAATCCGCGATTACCTTGACCGCTATGTCATCAGCCAGACCGAGGCAAAGAAAGTCCTCGCCACCGCCGTCTGCGACCACTACAACCATGTCCGACGTGCACTTGAGGACGAGAATGTCCTGCGGCGCGACTACGCCAAGTCCAATGTCCTGATGATTGGTCCCACAGGCGTGGGAAAGACCTATCTGATGCGTTGCATCGCGCGCCTCATCGGAGTGCCTTTTGTCAAGGCGGATGCCACTAAGTTCTCCGAAACCGGATATGTCGGCTATGACGTCGAGGACATTGTTCGCGACCTGGTCAAAGTCGCCGACGGCAACGCCGAGCTGGCACAGTTCGGCATCGTCTATATTGATGAAATCGACAAGATCGCCTCACGTGCCGGCGAAGGCCAGAAGGACGTCTCCGGCCGAGGCGTGCAGGTCAATCTGCTCAAGTTGCTGGAAGAATCCGATGTGCGGCTGGTCGCCCAGAACGACATGATGGGTCAGATGCAGGCGATGATGTCGATGCAACGCGGGGCCAACCAGCCGATGGTGATCAACACCAAATTCATTCTCTTCATCGTCTCCGGCGCCTTTGACAAGCTCGACCGCATCATCAAGCGACGGGTCAGTTCGTCGCTCATCGGCTTCAGTGGTGCACCCGCAGAGGCAACCACCACCGAAGAGGCCCTGCCACCGACCACTCCGGACAGCGAGTTGCTTCGCCATGTCCAGACCGGCGACTTGGTCAACTACGGCTTCGAACCCGAATTCGTCGGGCGCTTCCCCGTCCGTGTCGTCCTCGACCATCTCGGAGTCCCCGAACTGGAAAAGATTCTGACCACCGCCGAAAACGGCATCTGGGAACAATATGTCGAGACGATGGCCGGATATGACATCGACTTGACCGCCGAACCCGCCGCTCTGGCCAATATCGCGGAGGCCGCCGCGCGGGAAAAAACCGGTGCGCGTGGACTCCTTACCGTCTTGGAACGAATCTTCCGCGACTACAAATTCGAGTTGCCCGGCACTGGCATCAAGGCGCTGCACCTCACTGCGGAGATGATCCGCCAACCCGCAGCCGCCCTGCAAAAGCTCCTGGATGAATATGCGGATTCCGCCAACCAACTTGCCCATGCCGAAGTCGATGCCTTTGCCGAACGATTCCGTCAGCAGTCGGGCTTTGCCCTGCGTTTCACGCCCAAAGCCACCAGCCGTCTGGTCAAACAGGCCTTTGCCGCCGGAAAGACGGTCCGCGGATACTGTGAGGAACAGTTCAAGGACTTCGAATATGGCCTGAAGCTCATCCACCGCGACAATCCACAGGAACCTTTCGAGATGGACGAAGAGCAGGTCGTCAGCCCGCAGGCCACTCTCACCCAGTGGATCAAGGACAGCTTCCCGCAGGCGTGAGCATTCACTTGCCTTCAGCACCCATGCGGAGGTGCGTTTAGCCGAAAGTTACGCGACTCCCAAATGCATCGCCAGCCCATCACCATCCGAAATCCCCGCGGTATCCACCTGCGACCGACCACGTTGGTTCTCGAAATGCGAAACCGCTTCGCGGGCACGAGTGTATGGCTTAGCGGAAAATCCGGATCCCGTGTCGCCATCGACTCGCCGTTGGATCTCATGGGCATGGGATTGACCGTCGGCACTTCGCTTATCTTGGAAACCGAAGGACCCGACGAAGTTCTCTGCGCAACGAAACTTGCCGAACTCCTTCAACGGACCTACGATTTTCAATAATCCCATCATCGGGCAATGTCGAATTCCCCTCATCAACACGAGCAGAGCGCCTGGGCAAGCAACATCGCCAAGGGCGCCTTCCTAAGTCTCACCGTCATCCTCTTCTGTGCCGCCATCTATTTGATTCGGGCGGAATTGGATGCGATTATTCTCGGCATTCTTTTGGCCGGCGTGCTCACACCGATGCACAAGCGCGTCCTCCGTCAAATGGCCAAATTTGACACCTTTATTCGCCAACGAGTGCTTCACCTCAAGCCTCCCGTGGACATGGCAAAACGCAAACTTTATGAGGCCAAGGTCCAGAGTCAAATTCGCCAACGTTCTGCCATTGTTTCGGTGGCGCTGGTTTTTCTCATCATCGTGATTCCGGCGAGCGTTTTTTTCAGCCAGCTGGCCAAGCAAGGCGTCTCCAGCCTGCGTTCCGCCATGATTTGGCTGGAGCAGGAATTGCCCCACCAAGTCCCCAAAGCCATCGAGGAGATCAACCGCCACGAACTGACCCGCAAAATCTTCCATGACCTCCAATTCTTCTCCGTTGCCGCCGAGGAAACCGAAACCGCCGAAGCCCTCCAGCAACTCCTGCCAATGACCGTCGAGGACAGCAAGGACAGTCCCGCAACGGACGAGAAAGATGCGCCTACGGTCAAAGATACGGAGGATATTCATCTGCCCGACACCACAGAGGAACTCCCAGTCATCGATTCTCAGCGCGTAACCAGCGTTCTGGTGAAAGCGAGCCGAAACATCCTCAGTGGCACCTTGAAGCTCTTCCTCAAAGTGCTTTCCAAAACCTGGCTGACCGTCTTCAATTTCTTCCTGATGCTATTTGTGATGTTCTTCGTCTTCTACGACGGCGAGAATATCATGAGCTACGCCCGAAAGATCATCCCGCTGGGGCATGACGAACAGCAGCAGGTTCTTCAGCGCATTAGGGAAGTTTCCAGCTCCATTACCTTTAGCATCTTCGGCACCGCACTCTGCCAGGCACTTCTGGCAATGGTCATCTTCCGCATCGTCGGAATCCCCGCACTGTTCTGGGGTTCGATGTTGGGAATGTGCTCCATCATCCCCATGGTCGGCACCACGCTCATCTGGATACCCGCCACCATCTACCTCTTCGCCACCGGCCAGATCTGGCAAGGCTGGTTTGTTCTCTGCGCCTGCGGACTGGTCGTTGCTCAAATCGACAATATCCTGCGACCATTCCTGATGAAAAAGGCGGGCAAGACTGGCATGTCCTACCTCGTTCTCTTCTTCTCTATTCTCGGTGGACTCCAGACCTTCGGACTCATCGGCATCGTGTACGGACCGCTCATCTTCGGCATCTGCGGCATTTGCCTCCTGCTCTTCAGCACTCAGTTCAAAAGAAGCCATTGACGGCATGGCAGCATTGAGGTGATTCCAAAATTCCACGTGTTATAAAATATAGGTATGACTTGGTGCGCAATTGTTCCAGTCTACAGATTACTAGAAGTACCTTGATGATTTCTTCTTTTTCTTTTAACAACAGAAAAAATAGTTAAAGAGGACAACAAATATGGTTTCTTATTGGACAAAACAAGTAAGTTCTCTTGCATAACTGTTTTACATTTTTGATTTCGTAAAATGAAAATCGTTTTAGCAGTCTGGAATTTGATAAATCCATTTATTCTATCTGGTCTTGCCTTTCTTGTAGGTATGATAGTTGGGCTCTCTTTAGAGAACCGTTCCAAAATCATCGGCAAACTAGGCGAATGGTTCCTATGGATATGGATTCGCCTGCGGCTCCGACATTACAACTACAAGTTATTGAATAACATTTGGATACCCGATGGGAATGGTGACGTGACTCAGATCGACCATATAGCTATTTCGCAGTGGGGCATTTTCGTCATTGAAAACAAAACCTTTGACGGAGAACTTGTCCAATGTTATCCTAACAATCGGCAATGGGGATTTTTAAGTCGAACAGGAGGTTATTACAACTGGTATAGCCCTTTAAAGCAAAATATCGGACATATTCGTGCATTGTCCTATCTTCTGGGGCGTCCACTGAACCATTTTCATTCCATCGTTGCCTTCGCCGGGACTACGGATTTCATATCGCAAGTGCCAGAGAATGTGATGCACTTCCATGATGTTCCCCAATACCTCAAGGAACATTCGAAGATTACGCTCATCCCTTCAGAGACCATTTCAGGAATTGTTTTACAAATCCGTGAATTGGACGCCTCTGTCTCAAAAAAGCAACGAAAAGAACACGACAAAAATATCCGTGAGCGTTATCACAAACGTGATGTAAAGAACCAAACCGTACCTGGCAAGGTTACTTCGCCAACACAAAATTGTCAAGCTTTGACCAATCCTGTCCAACAGAATTCTTCTGCAGAGGTTACGCCCGCTAGCAAACCAATTATCTTTTCTCCTAAAAGTTTGGGAGGGCATCCAGTTCAGGCGTTGGACAGCCAGTTCTATCGGGTTTTGCCTGATAGCTTGAAACTGCCAGGGGAAAAAGATACGACGACCAACTATCTGATTCTTTCCGAATGGGGGATTTTCGTGGCCAGACATATCACCCGTAATGGATATATCTATCACTGGGGCAATGGCACTAAATGGAAAGCTCAATATGCCGACGGGAAGAGTTATGAATTTCCCAATCCACTGGAACAGAACAATGTACTTCTTCAGGAATGGGCAAGCCGATTGCAGCTTTCAATTGAAAAGTTCCATTCGGTCATCGTCTTCAATGACGGCGCAACCTTCAAGCGTGACATGCCAGAAAATGTGCTGCTTTTCTCCCAAGTCTCCGAATACCTTCGTCAGCACTCTCAGGAAAAGTTTTTTCGGAATCTCAAATAGAGACGTTAGCAAACATTGTTGCCTCGTCCCAAACTTCTTGAGATTTTCGAAGGTTTTTGCTCAAAGCATTTTAGATTCTAGAAGAAATCCTACCTAAACCCTGGTTTTTGATTTTCCATGAAACCTAAACTTTTCCATCTTCTTTGCTTTTTGGCAGTCGTTCTGGCATTCGGTTCGGTCGAAGTTTTTGCGGCGACGAAACGGCTGTCATTCCACCATTCGATGCACACCTACACCAGCGTGGACGGACGCTACCAGAATTCCCGCGAAGAGTTCCCCTTCGGCGGCCCGGCAGTGGACAACTTGGAGACCTTCTCCTGCTACTGCTGGGTGCGTGTGGACCTGCCGCCACAGCAGGGCGACACGGCCGTCATCCTCAGTCGCGGCGGTTTCCAGGAGCTTTTCATCGACAACGAGAGGAGGCTCGGTTTCCGTTTCCACACCGTCAATCCGGAGAATCCCGCCCAAACGGGAGGTTTCGGCGCCACTGTACTTCCCATGCCACTGGGCAAATGGACTTTCATCGGCGTCAGTTATTCCAGTGTGGAACAGAAACTTGTGGTCTTCTTCAACGACCTGGCAATAGATAACCTAGCCGGTTCCAATGTCCTATGGCCCATCCAACCGGAAGCGGCCGGCAAGCCGCTGGTGGTCGGTCAAGGCCAGGACCACCAGTCGCCCTTCGACGGCGCGGTGGCGTATATCTACTGGTCTAATGAGGAACTCACGTCCGAACGCGCAAAGGAACTCTACGGAAATCCCCCCGAGGAGGTCGCCGAGCGCCTCGCCGTCGAAGGCACGCATCCCAAACGCCTCGCCATCTACCCGCTCAAGGCACTGGACGGCACGCCTGTCCTGCCAGACCACGACTTCAGCGGCATCAAGCCAATCGAGGAGTTGCCCATCACGCTCGCGCAGGACGAATACGAGCCAGGCGCGGTCGCATTGAAATCCATTGGCGAAGAGGATCTCGACCTGATGACGGTGAAATTCACCCAGCCCGTCAATGCGGAAGGCGTGGCGCTGCCGGAAGGCTCCGTGGACCTCAAGTATGTCAAGTGCTGGTTCCAGGCGGGTACCGGATGGTATGATATCTCGCCCTACGCTCACCACAAGGCGCTGGTGCCGGAGCTATTGCTCAACGACCCGGAACTGGTCACGGTGGATCTGGTCAACGGCACGCAATTCGTGAAACTCGGCGGGGCAGACGGCAAACGCGCGATGCCTCTCACCGCCAAGACACGCGACAACAACGGGCACTTCCCCACCAGCGAATTCGACATCCGCGACGCCGAAACGCTTCAGCCCTTCTCCCTCTACGGCAATCGGATGCAGGAACTCTTCGTGACCGTCCACGCACCCGCCGGAACCGAGCCGGGCGACTACACTGGCAGCCTGGAGTTCTGGTCGGAAGGCGAATTGCTGGCCACGCTGCGCCTCAAGGTCACGGTGCTGCCTTTCCAACTGGCCACGCCGCGTCTGGCGCGGGACCTGGATGCACCGTTCCTGCCCTCCGTCTATTACCTCAGCGGCATCCATCCGGACGGCGAAGGCAACCTCAATCCCTACCACCGCAATGAAACACAGGTGCAGGCCGAACTTGCGGACCTCGCCGCCCACGGCATCACCTATGCTTTGAACGACCAGCTTCAAGTCGGCTGGAATGACCTGGAACTCTTCCGAAAGATGCTCCAGATGCGCAAGGAGGCAGGAATGGCCGACCGACCACTGCTGCTCCTGGGTCCCGAGGCGAATTTCGGCAAGTTCTTCGACACCTCGGAGGCGAACCTCGCCGCAGTCCGCGAAATGGCCACCGCCATTCTGCAAGTCGTCGAAGAGGAACTCGGGCACCGCGAGGTCTATTT
>JAFXSU010000163.1 GCA_017525435.1 Victivallales bacterium | reverse complement strand
GGGCGCCGGCAGTACATCCATCCACAATTCACGGATTCAGGGTAGAGTGAAATATCAGAGAATTTCGTCTGCGTCCTCGGTGGCATTGGGGACCTGGTAGGCATCGACCTTGGTCTCTTGCTCGAATTTCAGGTCGTAGTGGTGGATGATTCCGCGCACGATGAGGGGGATGGGCAGAGTGGTGACAATAGAGAGGATAATAATGGCGTTGAAGAAGTTATTGTCCAGCATCTCCAGTCGTTTGCCGATGGCGGCGGCGGCGAGGGTGGCGGAGAGTTGCGGAACGGTCATGAAACCCGCACAGATTCCCTCGGCGTTTCGGAAGCCGGTTAGACGCAGTGAGAGCCAGCCGGAGAAGATCTTCGAGGAAATCAGTCCGATGACAGTCAGGAGGATGATTTGGAGGTTGCTGATGGATACGAAAGCGGAGAAATCTGTATCCATCCCAATGGAGATGAACAAGAAGGGAATCAGTAGACCATAGCCGATGCCCTCGAATTTATAGAATACGGCTACGGGGATGCCTTCCTTGTGCATCAGGGGCGAGAGTGCCAGGCCGGCAATAAAGGCGCCGACGATGAGGTTGATGCCAATGCATTCGCCTGCCAGGACAGTCACCAAGATGGTCAACAGCAAGAAGGTCACCAGCAGATCGATGTTGGATTCCAAGCGTTTGACCATTCGCTTGCCGATTTTGTTGACGAGGTAGATGGAGATTCCAATGAAGAGGATTACGGTAAGCAGGAAGATTGGCGTAAACCAGTTTCCGAATAGCTTGGGGTCCAATGCATTGAAGATGGACAACCCGCCATTGACACCGATTGTTCCCAGTTGCATGCGGCGGATTTGGACAGCCACGGCGAGGAGGATGATACTTGCGATGTCCGTGATGACCGTCGAGATGAGGACTGCCGCGCCGAAGCGCGTCTTGGAGAGACCCAGTTCACGGATGACAGGAAAGACGATGCCCACGGAGTGAGAAGCAAAGAGCGATGCGTAGAGGAGTTTGCCGGCGAAGTCATACGGGCGGAAAAAGTCGTAAACCAGATAGCCGGCGATGGCGGGTAGCGCGAAGGTGAGGATGCTCAGGGCGGCAACGGGCTTGCGGGCGGAACGGATGAGCTTGAAATCCGCCTCCATTCCGGCCAGAGCCATCAGGAAAACGAGCCCGAGCGAGCCAAGTTCGTCAATCAGGATGGTGAAATTCTGTTCTGCGAATTCTGAGGAACCACCGAGCCAATCTGCCAGCCATTCCGCGAGGTAATGCACGAGGTTGCAACCGGAGGGCCCCACCACCATACCGACAACAAGTAAAGCGATGACCCCTGGGATGCCCAATCGCCGCAATGCAAGTGGCACAAAGGTGATGAGCGCGATAAAGATAATAAAAAGAATTAGGAAAATCGGGGAACTCATCAATGTTTGATGTCGAGGTACTCGGATCTCGGGCGTTTGGAACCACAGCGTTTCGCTTAAAATAATTCCTCAAAGTGCCATTTGCCACTTCCAAGTGGTGGTATTTTTCAGGAAATCTGACCAAAAGGGAATAAATTATTGATCTTTCCCTGTTCTGCACTGCATATTGTTGCCCATGGAAGTCATTTACCGTTTAGAAAAAGACCTTCCGCTGGAAGAAGTCGCCGAATTGTATCGCGTCGCCGGATGGATGTCGGCGGACGAGGAACCAACCGGCTTGGCACCGATGTTGCAGAACTCCTTTGCCGTCCAAGCCGCTTTTGAGGCTGGAACCGGACGGCTTCTCGGAATGATGCGAGCCCTCTCGGATGGTTGCAGTGATGCCTATCTGCTGGACTTGGTGGTGCGGCCCGAGGCACGTCGAAAAGGAATTGGCCGCGAAATCGTGGAACACCTGGCCGAATATCTGAAATCGCTTGGCGTCGAGTGGATTGTCTGCATCGGCGCACCTGGAACCAAAGAGTTCTACGACACGACCAACGGAAAGACAATGGAAGGCTTTGTGCCTTGGAGATTTGGAAATCCCCAAGACAATTCTTGACAGAAAATGACAATTATGCCTCAAATCTTCGATTCCTTCCAACCACTGATGTTGGCGGATGTCCCGCAACTTGCCAAGTTTCTGCGCACCTCCAAGGAGCGCAGTTGCGAGTTCTCCATCGCGAACCTCTATCTGTGGGGTTTTTCCTACCATATTTGTTGGCAGGTATTTAATAATCGTCTTTATCTGCATACGGAAAACCGCGAGGAGCCCGAGGATGCACTGATGGTCGTGGTTCCCGAAACGGTCCCCGACCCGTCCGCCGAGGAACTCCTGACTTTTTCCGAAGAAATGCAGAAACAAGGCCACACTGGACGAATCCAGCAACTCCGGGAGAATTTTGTCCAGAATTGTCCAGAATTGTCCAACTGGTTTGAAGTCAAGCCGATGGACGAGGAGGTCGCGGAATACATCTACCGTCTGGACAACTTGGCGTCGCTTTCAGGCGAGCGATATTCCAAGAAGCGCAATCTTATCAAGCAGTTTGTGCGCAATTTCCCGACGGCGACAAACCGGCCGCTGTGCGATACCGACCTGCCGGCGGTTCTGGCGATGTCTGAGGAGTGGCTGGATGGGCATCCGGAGCGTGCGTCCCGTCATCTTCAGGAGGAGCTTAGCGCATTAAGGCATCTTCAGGATGCTCCGCTGGAGTACTTTGGTCTAGTGGGGCAGGGGATCTTCTTGGACGGCAAGCTCATTGCATATGAGTTCTGCAGTCCTGTCGCCGGTGGAATGTGGACGGAGCATTTTGAAAAGGCGTTGAAGGACTACAATGGCGCGGAGCAGGCACTGAATCAATTCAGCGCTCAGGCTTTGCAAGGGCGTTGCGAATGGCTAAACCGGGAGCAGGATCTCGGTTCGCCGGGGCTGCGTCAGGCCAAGCAGTCCTATCACCCGGAATACCTCCTGCGCAACTACGATTTGTTTCCGAGGTAGGCGGATATGTTTTTGCTGGGTGTCATTTGCCTGATCGCCACGGGGCTCTTCTGGGTTCTGCTGGGTGCCATTGTCGGGGCGGTGGAACGGCGTGGCATTTCGACCGCGCTCCTGATGCTCCTTTTGGCATCGGGGATGGTGTCGATTTGCGGGGGTGTCGTGGCGGTATTGCCTGCCTCGCCTCTATCTCCGCGACAGTATGCGCTGGCGGCCGCCAGCCTTTTCTGTGCTGGGTTCTTCGACTACATGCTTTTCCTGACAATGGGGCGAGCGATGCGCAATGGTCCCAATGGCATAGTCTGGACCGTTGCGCAGTCCGGGGTAATCTTCCCCTTCCTGTTCGGGGTGGTTTTCTATTCTGTGCCAGTAACCTTGGTGCGTGGCGTGGGGATGGTCGCCGTGCTTGCGGCGCTAGTCTGCAATGGTCTGGCGAAACGATCTGGCGAGGCTCAAGGAAGTGATTCCGGGGCAGGGAGTTGGCGTTTCTGGATGTTCCTGGCCTTTCTCGCGGCTGGTGGAAATCAGGTGTTTACCAACTGGCCAAGCTATTACGAGGTCATCCGCGATGGCTTCAGTGCCTACTCACGGACTTTCTGGCTATATGCGGGATATCTCGCCGGATTCGCATTCTCTGAAAACCGTAGGCTCTTCCAACGCAGTTACTGGCGGCAGTTTGGCAATCGCCAACTGTGGGGCTTCGCTGGCCTATGGATTGTCGGGACGCTTGTGGTCAATTTCTGGCTGACATTCCGAGGCATTGACTTGGTGACAGCCCATGGACTGGGAGCCATCTGCTATCCGGTGATGGTCTGCTCGTGCCTGGTAGGCTTTCCCATCTATTCCACGCTGGTGTTGCGCGAGCGGTGCACGGCTCTTCAGTGGACCGCATTGGCGACCGGTGTGGCAGGTATCGTGATGATTTCCGTCGAATAGATTGGGTTATTCTTGGAATGGCGTCTTTAAACAATATAGTACAAGATCGATATTGCGTTTGATCTGCTCCATGTCGGCAGTTTGAGTCACTACGCTTTCCAGGGCGGCGGCCTCCAGATGTTGAAAGAGGATGGCTCCGACCATGTTGCAATTCACTGGCTGGAACTCGCCGGAGTGCTTGCCTTCACGCACAAGGTCGGCCAAGGTTCGGCGAAGCATTACAGTATGCCGTTTGACTCGATGCTGGACATTCTCGCCATTGCGCTGCTGGTCAATGAGATATTCGGTGATGGCACTGAGCAGGCCGAGGTTTGATTGCATGAGGTCAAGAACCTGTCCCGTGAACTGACGTAGCTTGTCCGTCGCAGTGAGTTCAGGATGTGCCTCGACAAAGGCGCGGAACTCGGTGCCGATTTCGATGGCGATGCTGGAGATGACATCGTCGAAGACCTCGCGCTTGCTATGGTAATAACGATAGATGACCGTGCGGCTCAGGCCACAGTGGCGTGCCAATTGCTGTAAGGTGACATCCGAATAGCCGAGTTCGCTGAAGAGTGCGCGGGCACGCATCAGGATAAGTTTGTTGCGTTGGGCGTGGTTGATGCTCGGCTTCATGCAAATGAGAAATGTGGAATGAGGGGATGAGTAATGAGGAATGAGTAATGAGGAATGAGGAATGAGGAATAAGATAGCACAACTACCCCATTTTTCCCAGGGAATGCGACAATTTGTTCATAGAATGCGCCATTTGCGGGACAATTTGGCACACTACGAGACTCCAAAGGATGCCATGTTCCCCTCAATGAATTTTGGCACGGCGTATGCTATACTATGAATTGTTGTTTGAACGCCGTCCTGACGAGGGGCGGGAAACCAATGAACTACTCAATCAAACATGGAGGAAATGAAAATGAATGAATACAACAAGAACTATCTGAGCCATCACGACACCCTTGAAGATGTCTTCCAGAACTTTTTCGGCTGGCCGGTGATTCCGCTGGTCTCGCGTCGTCAAAATGGTGCCCCGGTCACCTGCGGAACCTGCAAGAATGGCGTCCAGGGCTTCCGTAAGATCAAGAATGGCAACTACCTGTTGCAAGTTGCCGTGCCCGGCATCAAGACCAAGGATCTGACCATTGACCTCAAGGAGGGTGCCATTGCCATCAAGGGCGAGACCAAAGTGGAGGAGGACGAGGAAGCCTTCGTCAATTCCATTGAGGCGGTTTACAGCCTGCCGGAAGACGCTGACGCAGCCACAGTCAAGGCTAAGTTGGCAGATGGCGTGCTGAATATCCAGGTCGCACCCAAGGCTCAGACCGAGCCGGCTGTCACCCGGATTGCCATCGAATAATCCATTCCAACCAATCCTCAAATAACCTCAAGCCTCTCCCGCCGAACTCCTTCCCCGGCGGGGGAGGTTCTTTTCTATTGCAACGAATGATAGATGCTGAGAAAATCCTTCGGAGTGACGACAGCTATTTCGGCGGGTGCGAAGTCCTCGGTATTGCGGGTGACCAGATAGTCCGCGCCGCAGGAACGTGCGCAGAAATACTGCATCGCGTCCTCGAAGTCCTTGAAATTGGAATAAAGCGCCTGGTCGAGGATGGTGGCGGTGACATCCACGGGGGTTATGATAGAACGGAGGGCTATTAGTTTGGGAATACGGTCGCGGGGAGGCGTTCGGGGCCGTTGGATATATGCGATGTTTGAAAAGGAAAGAACAGATGTGTATCCGTGGACGGTTTTTTCCTCACACCATTCAAGAATTTTCTGGGCATCTGAGAAAAAGGGATGGCGGATTAAGACAACATCCAATATCACGTTGGTATCAAGGTAAATTTTCATGATTCAATTCCGTAATGCTCATAGATGCATTTTTGAATGAGTTCCTTGTCGCTGAGATTTGCATATTCTGGAGGCAGTTGAACGCATCCAGTCAACGCCTCGACTGCGGGATGGAGTTTGGTCTTCACGACGGGGTGGTTGGCCTGGTGGATGGCGCGGATGTAGTTGGCGAAGAGCGCGGAGACGCTGGTGTCGCGTTCGGCCGCAATCTGCTTGGCCATCTGAACGATGTCAGGAGGCGCACTGAGAGTGATCTTGATGGTGGTCGGCATGGATGGCTTCTCCAAATGGGGTTGAAAGGGCAATACGTATTAGCGTTTGCCATACAATACATACTCTTTGGAAAAATGCAAATGAACGAGGCTCCTTTTCCAATTCTTTTTTTAAGGAGTATATTAAAGAATATGTTTATTGACACGACAACCATTCGAGTAATTGCCGGGCACGGCGGCGCCGGGAGTGCAAGTTTTCGGCGCGAGATGTTTGTTCCCAAAGGCGGACCAGACGGCGGTGACGGGGGAAAGGGCGGCGACGTAGTCATCTACGCAGACCACGGAGAGTCCAGCCTCATCGACCTGCGTTACCAGCGAATCTGGAAAGCCGAGCGAGGCGGGGACGGTTCGGGGCGTCAGAAGCACGGCAAGAATGGCGCGGATTGCCGAATACGGGTCCCGATGGGCACATTGATCTTCGATGCGGACACCAACGAGCTGCTATGCGACCTCAAGGCGGATGGTCAGGAGTTCATCGTGGCGCACGGTGGCAAAGGCGGTCTGGGCAATGTCCATTTTGTGAGTCCGACCAACCGTGCACCGCGAAACTGCCAGCCGGGCATCGCCGGCGAGGAACGCAATGTTGCCTTGGAAATCAAGACCATTGCGGATGTCGGACTGGTGGGGTTCCCGAATGCAGGGAAGTCCACATTGCTGGGCGCGGTCTCGGCGGCGCATCCTGCCACTGCGCCATACCCTTTTACCACGCTCTTCGCCAATGTCGGCATCGTGGACTTGCCGGATTACACCCGCATTACGATTGCGGACATTCCCGGTCTGATTGACGGTGCGCATGACAACATCGGGCTGGGGATTTCCTTCCTGCGCCACATCGAGCGTTGCCGGATGTTTTGTTATGTGCTGGACATGGCGGGAGTGGACGGGCGGGATCCCGTCGAGGACCTGGCGACTCTGCGAAAGGAACTGGAGCTTTACGAGCCTGGCATGTCCCGGCGGCCCTTTGTCATTCTGGCGAATAAGATGGACTTACCGGGGGCAGAGGAGAATCTGGCACGCCTGAAGGCATCGGAACCCGCTGACACCCAGATTCTTCCGAGTTGTGCGGAACTCAAGGAAGGCACCGCTGAATTCATCGAAGTGCTGCGAAAACGCCTGGCAGAATTGCCTTCCGAGGAAGACGAGGCGACTCGCCGCATCTTGGCGCATCGC
>JAFXSU010000162.1 GCA_017525435.1 Victivallales bacterium | reverse complement strand
TCCGGCAGGGTTGCCTCGAAAGCCTCGCCGGCTTTCTCCTCAGATGGTTCCGCCTTGGGCGGATCGTCTTTTTTGGAGAGGGAGAGCAAGCCAGAATTTGCGTTGGAATGCAATAGGTTAGATGCCAGCGTGCCATCCTCTTTGGGCAATTGCGGAACGGAAGCCTCGACCGCTTCAGCCGTTTCTGCCATGGGTTCTTCCGAGGCTGGCTCTGCAACTTCAGGCTCCTCGGCCATGGCAATTTGGTCATCCGCTGGGGTGACTTCACTTGCTTCGTCGGAGGCTTCGTCGGCCGGCTCGTCGCCTGGTTCCGCATTTTCTTCTGCGGCTATTTCTGCTTCAACCTCAACCTCATCTTCATCCTCATCCTCTTCATGTTCCGGAAAATTGTTCGGTGGTGGCGAAGGGGGATTGTAAGAGGAATCACCGTCCTCGTTTCGATTTGCTTCCTCCCGTTCTTCGCCTGGCTTGATGAGGTCGTCGTCATCTTCCTCTCCTTCGCCTTCGAGCATCTCCTGGGTTGCGGGAAGCATATCCCAATAATGAAGGAAAGCGTTCTTTCCGATGCCGATGTCAACGAAAGCGGCCTGGAGGGATGGTTCGAGGTTCTTGATGCGGCCTTTGTAAATGGAGCCGACGATGCGGTCTTTGTTGTTGCGCTCCATGAAGAAGTCCTGGAGCCGTCCGTCTTCAACGACGGCAACGCGCACCTGGAGTTCCTCGGAGTTGATGAGGATCTGTTTCATTTTGAAAGTAAAGAGGTAAGAAATTGATGATGGGTGACTTGGCTTTCCGTCACCCGGCTGCCACAGATGGAGATTTCCATCTAAGTGTGCTAGTTTTTAACTAGCGGCAACGCAGAAAATTGTGGTGCAATTACAGTTGAGACTCCGCCTGCTTTCGGGCCGCCTCGGCTTCCGCTTTCTTTTGTTCTGCCTTGGCTTTCAGGATTTCGAGGTGCTTCTGCCAGCCCACCAGGATGTCGGATGCGCCCAGGGTGTTGCCACGGAGAAACGAGAGCCCCGAGGTCTCGGACTGTCCTTCCAAGCAGAGCCAGAGGATCTTGAGAATACCCTCTCGGCAGAGCACGCGGATGCCTTGATGCTCATCGGAGAAACGCCGTTCGCCGCGTTTCTCTCTCGCGGCCTGTTCGATGGGGTCTTCGGGCTCTGGAAGAATGGTGCCGGGAATCTCGCCTGGCTGAAGTCGATGAGGCTCGACCACGGTTTTCAGTACCTGCATACGGAACAGCTTCTTACGGCTGGACATATACAGGTAAAGGAACGCCTTCGGGCGCGTGCGGTAGGCGCGGACCATCCGGTCAATGACAACGGCGTCCTGATTCCAGTCGCTCAACGCGGCTGCGTCCGTGTGGATTTTGCCGACCTTGGTGGCCAGTGTGTCATCCTGGGGGATGGCTGGGAGTCCTTCGCGAACAATCTGCCAGATGACCTCGGCGGCGTGTTGGGCAGCCACTTTTCCAAGGCGGTCCTTGAGCATGTCGGTGGTGTCCGTGTCGGTGATTTCGGTACAGTAGGTCCGATAAACCGGTCCGGTGTCGAGGCCGGCCTCCATGCGCATGAAGGCCACTCCGGAAGTGGGGTCGCCGTTAAGGATGGCGGCCTCCACGGGGCTGGCGCCGCGGTATTTTGGCAACAGCGATGCATGGACATTCAGGCATCCGAATGGCGGCAGGTCCAACAAGTCCTTTCTAAGAATCTGACCGAAGGCGACTACCACCAGCAAGTCAATATGCAATTCTCGGAGTTGTTGGAGGAACCCCGGGGCATTGACATTATTGCATTCACAGACTTCGAAACCCAGTTCCTTCGCCTTTGTCCCGAGGTTGGTGGGAGTCATCCGGCCGCGCTTGCCCGGTTTCGGTGGCTGGGAGCCCACTCCGACCAAGTCGATACGCGGATCGTGGTGAAGGGCTTCCAAAATGGGCATGCCAATGCGGCCAGAGCCTAGGAAAAAGACTCGAACAGGAGAAATCTGGCCGTTGGGAGTGGTCATGAGGAAACAGGGGAATGTTAGAAAGAAGGTTGAATGCCTAGCTGTTGTGCCAAGGATATCGGGCGACGGAAGTCGAGGCAATTTCAAAAATATCTAAAGGTACTTTTGAAACAAACATATAATATAACCTTTAAGAACGAATTTTCTACTTGACAACTGCTGTGGCATTTGTCTCGCGTCCCTCAAGCGCCACCGAGTCCCCGCGTCCCTCAAGCCTTCTGGCTGAGCGCGCGAGCGAGTTGGTCGGGGCAGGAGGTGGGACCGCCATTGCAACTTACGCCTTGCAACCTGGCGATGACTTCTTCGCGTTTCATCCCCTGCACGAGTCGCCCAATGCCCTGGAGGTTGCCATTGCAGCCGCCCGTGAAGACGGCGGAAACCACGCGGTCGTCGTCATCCAGCACAATGTCAATGGAGGCAGAGCATGTGCCAACGCAGTCATGATGGATTTTTTTCATAGATTTCAATGCATAAAGGGGTGGTTCGGTGTCCGCAATGCCATTGCGGTGGAGAGGAACTTCCTTGTGTTCAAGGAACTTTAGGAATTTTTGCCAAAGAGATGCCGTAGAGGGTGAGGGGAAGCGGAGCTTTGGTGGCAGCGAGGTCGCGCGGGAGGTTGGCCACATAAAATGAGGCGTCTCCCCCTGTCATCCACACGCGGCAAGCCACGAAACCGCTTTGTCGGCGGGTGTCCCGGATGATCCGTTCGACGGCGGCGAGGAGAGTCAGGTTCACGCCATTGCGAATACCCTCTTCTGTGCTCAATCCCAGTGGGTTGGAGGAATTTTCCAGAGACTTGGCGGTAAATTCCGGCAATTGCGCTGTCTGACGGCCTAGGGCGGCCAGTGCAGTCTGGCGACCTGGAAGAATGACACCACCGCGGAATTTTCCCTTTGCATCCACGGCGATGGTGTTCAAGGCGGTTCCGCAATCGATAACCAGCACTGAGGCATCAGGATTGAGCGCATGGGCGGCGGCGATGTTTGCCATGCGGTCGGCCCCCAGTCCTGCGCCATAGGCGGAGAAGTCCACATCGGGATAATGGCTTGCGTCGATGTACGAAATCCGCCGTGGCCAGCGCTGTTCCAAGGCGATGCGTACCGCCGGAACCACGCAGGCCGCCGTGGCGGTCCACTCGCCCGACGGTTGCCAGCATTCCGCAAAAGAAGATGTCGCATAGGAGGCGACTGGCGGGGGATTGTCAGCCAACCGCACCGCCTCCACGACAGCGGAATGGGTATTGCCAAGATTGATTAAATAATGCGTCAAGATGCTTTATTTAAGGACTTTAATTATTATTTTTTTAATTGGTTCCTGAATGAATCCAGGAGTATGGACATCAGTAGGAAAGAAGACCACGAATTCGCCGGGTCGAACAGTAATCCAATCGGTGGCAGGAAGTTGAGTAAGGGCGACATCCTTTTCCACCGAGAATGGCACGTCTTTCGGGAACTCTGCCAACGGCTGCCAGCCCATCCGCTCGACTCCACTGAGAGGGATTTGGATGTCGATGTATTTGCGGTGGCATTCAGCGGGAATCTCCGCCTGCGGCCGAACATTGATCTCCTGGACATTCACGAAGGCCTCGCCATCCGGAAGGATTTCGTGTCGTCCCAGAGGAAGAGTGGCTATGTCATTTTCTTCAAGCCACTTGGCGATTTTCTCGAAGCGCGGATGGAGAAGCTGGTAATGGGAGAACTGAGCGAGGGTGTCGTGAATCATAGGTGATGAAAAAAACGGCCGACGGTTTACGAGAAATCCGTCGGCCAATGGTGGTCAGGAAAACTTGTCGCGACGACTATTTTTTCGCGGCTTCAAGTGCGGCCTCATAGCCATTCTTGCCGACCAGCACATAGCGGCGGTCGAAAGCAGCCTGATCATTGCTCGGAATCTTGTCATCGTAGATGGCCTTTTCCTTGGTGATGACCACTGCGACGACGTCGGCGATGTTCTTGCCGCCGTCGGCAAAGATCTTTTTCAGGGTATCGGTGTCAGCACCCGGGTTGAGCAGAGCGACTTTGGTGTTTTTGAGGAAGCTGAGGCACTGCGCCAGCGAGGCGTCCATCGGGAGCATGGACAGAGCCACGAAGACATCCGCGCCCTTGATGTCCTTCTCAAGAGCCTTGAGGTCACGGAATTGCATCATATCCATCGGCGTCATCGGCATTTCCACCTCAGTGCCATCAGGCATCTTCTGCATCTGGGGCTTGCGCTTCGGAATCGTCTGGCAGACGGTGACGACATCCACGCCGGCGCCCAGGGCTTCCTTGAGGCCCTTCAGGGCAAAGTCTTCACGCGGCTCAGCCAGAAGTTCGCCGTAGATATCATATTTGGTCATTGCATCCACGAGAACCACCACTTTTTTGGCGGCGGGGACTGCTTTCTTGACTTCCTGGCCAAGGAATTTACCCTGGAGGAACGTGTAGCGCTGTTCGCGGTCGGCGATGGCGTTGGTGCTGTTGCCGGTGGCCTGTCCAACCACGTTAGCCAGTGCGCTGCCAATGGCGATCAACGCGCCCAGAATCGCGAGGGGCTGGCCCCAGGTCGCGCCTTGCTTTTGCTTGCTCATGCCGAACAGGGCAACCACGATACCAATGGCCATCGGGATGATTGTGTAAATGGTCATCTACTTAATCTCCTTGTGAATTAGTGTGTTTTCTAGAACAAAAAAGATGCCGTTAGGCGAGTTTGATACAGAAAACATCCCGTAATGTAATACTCCAATTTAAAATATCAAACCGACAAAACGATTTATTCCCGCAGTTTGGCTGGAAAACCCCTAATTACTCCTTTGCCGTCTTAGTCGCCCAACAGCGCAGTAACCAGCACATTGATGCCCAGCCGAGTGTAAAAGACATGAGTGAAATCGCTGATCTGGCGGGAGTCGTAATACCGAAAGACACGCCAAATGCCGGCGGGGTCTTGGGACCAGGCGGGGAGGGCGTTGCCTTGGCAGTAGATGGCGTCGTGACCGCCGTCTTCCCGGGTGACCTCGAAGCGGGGTCCGGAGTAGGGCGCGGTCTCCAGCACTTCGCCGAGTCCGGCCGTGCCTTCCAGGGCGCGGAAGCGGATGGTGGTGTTCCAGCCTCGGACATCACGGCCCCAACCCATGGCGATCACTGGGGTGCAGAGGACGGCAAGCCGCCCGTTCAGGCGCAGTGCCACCGCCGCGTATGTGCCACTGGGCCATTTCTCGTCTTGAGCGTAGGTGCGGACTACCTCGGGGAGCAACGACGCATCGGGGAGTCCCTCAAAGCAGTTGCGGAACAGCGGGTCATCTCGCCGTAGAGGGACAAATGGTTCATCGGGAAATACTTTGGCGAAAAAGTCCCGCACGCCTGGGTGGGGATCCCATTCGGCAAAGCTGTGATGCTGAGACTGGCCGGGGACGGTTCGCAGGAATGAGGCCGCAATGCCGGCGTCAATCATTGTCATCCCCCCGCCAGTCAGGTAGTTTCGCAGAGCATCCAGCTCGTCTTCCGACAGGCTGTCCCAATCGGTGCGGTCATCCCAATTTATATATAGGAAAGGACAATCCCGCAATCGCGGGTCGGTGAACGAGGTCAGCAATACGGGTTCCTCGACGAACGGAAGCCCGGTGGTCTGGCGGGCAGTTGCCAAGAGCGAGGGCAGCGCAGTCGGATAGTTGCGTCTGAGGGCAGAGGTGCCAGGCGCAATGAGTTGTGCAACTCGAAGTTCCTGGGCAAATGCCAAGCCTTGGCAGAGTGCAAGAAGAGATACCAGTAAAAAATGGATGATGCGTGGGAACATTTTCTGTTTTTATGCTCTCAAAAGGATATGGACGATGCTAGTGCTTTCACAAGAATCGTCTTTGCGGAATCTTCGGCAAAGTCACGAAAGGAAGTTATATTAACGGAATCACTCTGATTTCAGTCGGAGAGCGATTGTAAGGACTCAAACAATGTCATTCATCTCTGATCTACTGGCAAAATTCCACCACACCGCGGCTAACAAGCCGATGGGGACGGACTATATGCGAAACGACACGGGCGCGCCTACCACACGCCCGAACAAGAATGTCTATGACGAGGCGAGGAAAGTGCCGATTCCGGATTGGGCCCAGGGCCTCAACAACACGGATTTGGCTCAGCAACTGCGAAGCCACTCGGTCTGCCAGTATGCGCCGAATTTCGGCTGGAAACGCATCATGACGACTGTGGTCGGCCCAGATGGCAACCTCCTGCCGGAGTATGATGGCATCGCTGGCGACTGCGGAGCAGTCAAGAGCTTCGGGATGAAAGTCGCCCAGCGGGATGGACGTACTATGCCTTATAAGTATGTGGATACCAATATGGCATACCGTTGCTGCTGCGGAAATCCCAAGAAGTGCCCGTTCTACCTGCAGGCTACCGGCGAGGCGGACACGGTCAACAAGAAACTCCGCTAAACGGCGAGGTTCCTTAAGCAACCCAAGTCCCCGAGTCCCTCGAGCAAAGAACTATTTCCCCTTGCGTAGCCGAAGGATTGCCTTGAGGCCATCGCTGGCGGTCACCGCGATGTTCTGGACCAGATGCAGACGAGTGGTCGGCAGACATTCCTGAGGCGTGGCATGCTGTTCCAGAATGGCTGGCCCGAAGTCGTATTTGCCGTCCGGCGGGATGACCAGCAGCCCCCAGCCCGGCAGAATCTCATCCCGCAGGAGCACACCTTCCGGCACTGCCAGATAACACTCGTCCGCCACGATATTGCGGGACATGCGTTCCATCCGGGTGCCGTGGAAGAGCTGCTCCTCCAGTCGCTTGGCGGTTTTCCGTAGTTCTTGGTATTCGGGATTGCGGGAGCGTTCGTAATGCCATTCGGCGTATTCGGCGAAGAGCATCCCGTCGTCTCGCAAGGCAGGCTCGGTCTGTCGGATGGTCTCCTGCAACTGCAACAGCTTTCTCCGCGTGTAGGCCAATTCGTTGTGGAGCGCCTCGGGGTTGATGCCGGAAGCGTAGCATTCCTCACGCGTCATGCCTATGATGACGGCAACCGTGCGTACCGGCTCCAGCTGCCGCCGTCCTCCCACGTTGTGCGGTTGGCTCCAGAAGGCCGCCACATCCGCCTGGTCATGCTGGAGCGCGGTCGCCACTTCGCAGGAGAAGCCACTGGGGTGCGGATGCTGGGTGAGCAGCCATGCCAGAACCTGTCGGCGCATTGCCCAGCGTTGTCCGGTGGCAGAAGTCAACTGGCGTAGAGAGGGCTTGCGGTAGCGGAGATTGGCTGGAAGGTGCATCGCTGGATGAATGGAAAGGGAAAAGTCAAAAATGGTTGATTTTTGATACTATAACCGATATTTTGCAAAATGAACCCTGCTTCCGTGAAGGTTGCGTGGCTCGATGGGACTCGTGGGACAAATGGGACTCGTGGGACAATTGAGACAATTGAGACCCTTGGGACTCTTGAGACAATTGAGACAATTGAGACAATTGAGACCCTTGGGACAATTGGGAAGTGTCCCACAGGTCCCACGGATCTCAGAGGTCCCAAAGGTCCCAAAGGTCCCAAAGGTCCCAAAGGTCCCAAAGGTCCCAAAGGTCCCTGCTAGCCATAGGGTCTAGAGCTTCTAGAGCTTCTAGAGCTTCCGGAGGTCCCGGAAGACGCTGGATACCATCGGAGCCAGAAAACGGGTAGAAAATACAAGAGAAAGAATAAGACCTGAATCCGTGAATTTTATTTTGTGCTGGCGGCGCCAGCACAACGCATTTTCTGTCGGCGGAGCGCCGACAGTACATCCACCATCAATTCACGGATTCAGGTAAGAGTAAAAAAGGGCAAATTTTAACAAAACCACAAAAAACACGCATAACCGAACAAAAACGCTAACAGGGCAAAGCCAGAAACAAAAACAGGGAGCCACTTTCGTAACTCCCTGATGATAAAAGATGGTGGTAGGTCCTAGATTCGAACTAGGGAAAGCATAGCTAGCAGATTTACAGTCTGCCCCCGTTGGCCACTTGGGTAACCTACCACATTTGAAAATGACGCGCCTGCAAAACAGGCATTTTGCGTACCATAATGGTTACTGCAAAGATTTCAAGTGCGAGGCGGTAAAATGTCTTTAAAAAGTACCACTTTACACGATAAAAATGGCATCCCCATCAGGATTCGAACCTAAACTAAATGTACCAAAAACATTTGTGCTACCATTACACCATGGGGATGCGGCAGAATACTGTACTATAACTCCTCAAATGAAATTTGGCGTTGTCAACGATAGGTGAATAGATCAGATAACTTGAATTGTTCGCCGGTGACCTTGTTGACCGCACGCAGAATCTTCTGGCGGACCTTGGAGGAGAGAAAGCGTCCCCGGCAGGCCTTTGCCATCATTTTGTGCGTAAGTTGCTCCGTGGAGGCCTCGACCACCTGGTGGTTGGTGATCTGGCGCTCGGAGAGGATGGTCGCGATGGGCTGAAGACCGTATTCACGGTTTCCGCCTGTCACATCCACGGTCGGCAGGTTGTTTGAGTTATCGGAGTTGGTTCCAGGCATCGGTGCCATATTTTTCCGTCACGAGGCGCTGGACAGCATCCTCGAAGCCAGAATCGGGAAGAAACGGTGTGAAAGTGAGTTGCATGACCTCCCGCAATCCGTCCAGTAGCGCCTTGGCCAGGACAGGACGCGGGAAGGGCAGCCCCTCTTGACCGAAATGCACGCTTCCCTGGTGGAGGAGTCCCTCGGCAGTGCGTCGCTGGGCGCTGCCGGCGATTTTCCTTCCGTCCAGCAGAAGGTCATACCGAGTGGGATTGGTGAAGCAGACCATCGTGGCCCGCTCGACGCTGTGCGGGATTTCCGTCTGCGCGAGTTCGACAGCCAGATTCAGTCCCTTCAGTGCGTGTTGGAGGGAGCGGTTGATCCAGTCGTAGCTGCGGATGCGGTCGAGTCCGTTGAGCCAGTGGTCAGGCGGGAAGGCGACGGAGTAGGTGAAATCCCAGTCGTGGTAAACCACCCCGCCACCAGTGGGGCGGCGGACATAGGCGTAGCCCTCCGGCGCGGCGTCATGGCGCTGGACATATCCGAGCGAGACCGCCTTGCGGTCCCACTCGTAGGTTCGCAGGAGAGGTGCGCCGAGGCGTGCAACGGCCTGTAGCATTGCCTCGTCGGCGGCCATGTTCCAGGCCGGAGAGTGCGCACCGTCCTGCCAATAGAGCCAATGTTCGGCAGGAGGTTTTGCGGGGGATTGCGGCATGTGCTTCAGAACTCGAAGGGGGATTGCGCCAGCCGCTGTTTGATGGTCTCCATCACTTTCTTTTCGTCGGCGATGGTGGCGGCCTCAAAGGTGGCGGAGAAGCGCACGAAGTGCCCGACGTCATCCCAGGGAACCGTGGAGATCAGATGTTCGGTGATCATCCATTGGCTGAACTCTTCGGCATTGGCGAAGCGTCGTCCGCCCTTGAGGCCTTTTGGAATCTCGACATAGAGGTAAAAGGAGCCGCCCGGCACCTTGGCATCGAATCCGAGGTCCTTGAGCAGTCCGACCAGCGTGGTGAGGCGTCGGTGGTACTTCTCGCAGATTTTGGGGGTGATGGTCTCCTGCCGGTCGAGTGCCTGGATGGCGGCTTTCTGGATGGCGAGGAACTGCCCGGAGTCCGCATTGTCCTTCACCGTTGCGAAGGCTTTGACTGCGGAAGCGTTGCCGCAGACCCAACCCAGTCGCCAGCCGGTCATGTTGAAGCCCTTGGACATCGAGTGGAGTTCGAGGGCGACTTCCTTGCCATGGGGACGGCTGAGGATGCTCAACGGCTTGCCCGTGAAGTTCAGCGGAGCGTAGGCGGCGTCCACTACCAGGAGCGCACCGATTTCGCGGGCGAAGGCGATGGCCTCGTCGTAGAACTCCGGGGTCGCCAAGGCGCCTGTGGGATTGTTGGGGTAGTTGAGATAGACGAGTTTGGTCGCCTTGCGGTCTTCGGCGGAGACTTGCGAGAAGTCCGGAAGGAATCCGCGCTCTTTGGTGAGCGGGAGCTTCACGATGCGCCCGCCCAGGTAGGTCGTCCAGGTTCCCAATACGCCATAGCCGGGCGTGGTCATCAGGGTGACATCGCCGGGGTTGATGAAGACGGAGGGCAGGAGCGTGAGGGCGGACTTGCTGCCGATGGTATGGTTTACCTCGGTATCGGCGTCCAATTCCACGCCGTAGAGGCTCTTCATGTAGTTAGCGACCGCGACCTTGAACTCGCGGCAGCCGTTGTCGGAGTAGAAGCGGTTTTCCGGCTTGCCCGCCTCGGCGCACAGCGCGGCGACGACTTCCGGGAAGGCCGGCTCGTCCGGCTCCCCGACCCCCATGTCGATCAGCGGCAATTCGGGGTGTTGGGCGACGGCGGCGCGCTTGGCGCGCTTGATCTTCTCGAATTTGTAGATGACAGTGCTCTGGCCGAACGTGCGTCCGCCGATGCGTTCGGCAAAGAGTTCCTGCATGAATGCGTCGATGGCCATCGTGGTTATTCCTTCAGTTTGGCGAGCAGTTCAGCGGGCAGCGGCTCCAGTTTTTCAATTTCGACCACCTTGCGGTTGGGCAGCGTGGCCTCTTCGCCGATTTTCTTGGCCAGCAGGCACTTGCCCAGCGGGGTGTCATAGGCGATGCAATTGCGTTCGGGGTCATTGTCGAGCATTCCGAGGATGGTGAAGGCCTCGGTATGGTCGTCCTCGGTGTATTTGACTGTCACCACGCAACCTGGAATCACGGTGTCACCGACTCTGACTTCCGTGAAGTCGGTGGGCGTGATGGTTGCCACCTGCTGCTCGAGTTGCAGCCGGAGCCTTCCCAGTTCCCGCTGGCGTTCCTTGGCGGCTTTGAACTCGGAGTTTTCCGAGAGGTCGCCGTGACCTTTGGCGGTCTTGATTGCCTCGGCGTTGGCGGGAATCTCCACGTCAATGAGATTCTGAAGACGCTTCTGGAGTTCCTGATAGGAATGGGCGGAAGTATGCGGTGTCAGGTTCAGGCGACGCTGGGCAGGGGCGTTGCCGGCGACATAAGACTTGAGGTGCGGGTACAGTCCGCAGAGCTTCACCAGCAGCGCCTGTCGCTCATTGGCGTCGAGAAGCACCACGCGCCTGGCGCAATTGATCAGATCGCGGCTGATGGTCTCATCGCCATTATGGGTGAGGGCCTTCTGGAAACTCTCGTCGGTGAGAAGCAGACGGCGCAGTTCGCGTTGGCTCTTGAGGTAGCTTCCCTTGAGTTCACGGCCGAGGATCCGGAAGAGGGTATAGGGCTTGGCGAGGAAGGTGGCGCGGTCGGTGTCGGATTTGGGCGCCTTCCATTTCCAGAGCCAATAGAAATGGTCGGGGGAAACTTTGTCTTCCCGAAAAGCCTGGATGACCTGCTGGACGAAATGCTGCGAGAGTTCTTTGTCCCCGGAAAACAGTTTTTCGGTGATGCTCCAGAGGCGATGCGGCATTTTGAGGGTAACGCTGATGAGATAGTCCGCGCCTTTGACCGCCAAGGTGGTGGCGAACCAGGGGGCGACCTGCTTGCTGGGCAGCTTGTCCGCGATGGCCACGAAGAGTTCGGGTTTGTTCCAGACGGCGGCCTGCGGGGCGATCTCCTTGAGATAGTCGCGCAGATCCATCGTGGAGTCCAACTGGGCGTCTTTCTGGATGATTGCCACTGCGTTGCACCAGCTTAGCACCGTGCTTTCCCGAGTCGCCTCGCGGCTCAGCAAGGCCTTTACCGGCGCAAGGTCGGCGGGCGGGTCCAGGATAATTTTGCCAGTTTTGTCGAGAGTCTTGGTGAGTCGTCCTTCCAGCTCTGCGATGGAGCGGCTTCCGTCCCAGCGTGGGATCGAGAGGTTCGTGGCGTCAAGCATAGTGGTGAATTTTCGAATGGAATGGGTGGTTTTACTTTGTATGGGAAAAGGCAGGCGGTTCGGTTCTCGAAACGACAATTACTCGAAGAAACCCTTGTGCCAGTTGTTGAAATGCTTGTAGTTCTTTGGGATGCTGTCCAGAATCATCTGGGCGTCACGAAGACTCCAGATGGGTTCGATCTCCAGGACATTGGTGTCGCGCATGGATTTGTTGAAATGGGAATAGCCGACATACATGCCGTCCACGATCACGGCGTAAACCATTCCGAGGTTTGTGCCGGCGGTCTGGTTCATAGTCGCCAAATGCCAGCGCTCCACTTGGATACGCAAGCCATAACGCCCCTGGTCATTGGGACCGTAGAGCTCGCCGAAAAGAAAATTGCGGGCGTCCAGAAAAGAGAGTTTTCGGATGGTGTGCGAGAACTGACGCGTGGGGTCGCGGACCGTCCTGGTCAGGTTGGTCACCACCTGTGGTTCTTCGAACTCATGCAGGGACAACACAAAGGCCGGCTGGTAGCTCTGGCAGGAGGCCAACAGCAACAGGCTTGCCATGAAAAGTATTGAGTAAATACGTAACATCTTTGTATTAAATGTATTAAGTTAATTTTCTATAAAGAGTCGCAACGCTTACGCCAAGAATCTTGGCAGCCTTTTCCTTGTCGTCCCCCTGTTCCTCCAAGACTTGCTGGATGTACTGTTGCTCACATTGTTTGAGGTATGCTTTCAAGGTGAGACTATGACCTGCCGGCGGGACAATGCGCGGGGCGCCGAGTGGCTCCGCCTCCGCTCTTGCAGGTGTCGGCGCGGAATGAAATTCTGGCGGGAGGTCTGCCAGGCGGATGGTTCCGTTTTCACAAAGCGTGGCTCCTCGTTCCAAGGCATGAATCAATTCACGGACATTGCCGGGCCAGTCGTGTCGCGCCAAAGCCATTCGGGCGTCTTCGGCAAGTTGCAATGTCGTGCCGCCATCCGGCGAAAGGCGTTTCAGGAAGGCATTGGCCAGCAACGGAAGATCGCCGGCTCGTTCACGCAAGGGGGGGATGCGCAAGGTGAACGCGCTAAGCCGATAGTAGAGATCCTGCCGCAGCCGTCCAGCTGCCAGCAGCTGGTCGAGATTTTCGTTGGTGGCGGCCACCACGCGCACATTCACGGGAATGGATTGCACTGCGCCGACCGGCCGAACTTCATGCTCCTGCAAAGCACGCAACAGTGCCAGCTGGGTGGACAATGGCACTGAACCGATCTCATCTAAAAAGAGGGTGCCACCATCCGCGGCAACAAAAAGGCCGTCCTTGTTGCGGACGGCACCTGTGAAAGCTCCCTTGACATGTCCGAAAAGTTCAGATTCGAGCAGGTTTTCAGAAAGCGACGCGCAGTTGACAGGGACAAACGGTCGATTTGCGCGGCCGCTAGCCGCATGAATTGCCTTGGCGACCAACTCCTTGCCCGTTCCGCTTTCGCCTAAGATCAACACTGTCATCTCGCTTTCCGACACTCGGTCAATCTGGCGGTAGAGTTCTTGCATTGGCGCCGACTCCCCGACCATCAGTCCATAGTGGCACTCCGACTGCGAAGCTTCCACTGGCGGTGCCATCGTCGCAGGACGAGGCTGGCTGGCGTGCCATTGGACGGCCTCCTGAAGGCACTTCAGTGCCTGCTGGGAGGGAACCGGCTTCGACAGCCATGCGAAAGCACGCTGCTCGGCGACCGCTTTGCGCGCATCGCCAATTTCATCATAGCCTGCAATCAAGATGACGGGCACCAGTGCGGCGTTGGCGAGGGGCAGCATCGCATCGGCGAATTGCTGGTCGCAGATGGCCGCATCCCAATCGCGCGATGCAAATACTTCCGCAAGTTCCTTGCGACTAGCGCATTCCAGCACGCGGCAGCTCTGGTTGCGCAGCAGGTGCTTGAGGATTTCCGCCAGACCCTCATCCGTTTCAAATAACAGGATGCGGGCGTTGAGTGCAGGGGAATTCGTCTTGTTCGCGTCGTCCGGCATTCGGTGGTAAAAAAGAAATACCTAAATCGCCTTGATTCAGGCGTATTCCATAATGTAATACGCAAAGTCGATTCTGGTAAGGAAAACCATGGATTTTACCACAGGGAGAAGACATTTCGGCACTGCGTCCGATAAAAATACCCCGCGAAACACACCAAAACACGCCGTCCGTCGTCCGTCGCCGTCTGGCGTCCCGTCCGTCGGTGTCGTCTGTTGTCTGCCGTCCCGTCCAGCGGCGCCGTCTGCCGTCCGTCGTCCCGCCTGGTACTGGGCAAAAATCATAGGAAAACTAAGATTCCGATTCCTTTCCCGACAAGGGACTTGCAACCAGTTGAAAACGCATTATATTATTTTCATAGGGGGTGGGGGCATACCTCCCTATTTGGACGCACGCGCGTAGATGCAAAAATCACCGTCGAATCACGGATTCAGGGACATGATTTATCACCAGCGACGATTTCATTTTCGACAACTTTTGCTTTTGGTATGCGTTGTCGGTGGAACGATGTTCTCAAGTTGCGAGAAACCGCCTCGTGACGAGGAGTGCATGGGAAAATTCCTCCTCGTGGAGGTTGTTCCTCCTGAAATGTATGAGGCTTCTGCGATGCAACAAGATAATCCCATGTCACCCACACCCATCGGCGTGCAGAGCGAGGACAACGAAGAACGGTTCTTTGTCATAAAGCCTGGCGGTGTCGTAGAATTTCATAATCTGCGCTGGGAGGATGTCCGTGAGAAGTTTCATCGCCATGAAGAACAGACCGGTCTCCTGCCATCCACAGGGGAATGGCGTCTTGAGCAAAAGGCGGAGACATTAAAGAACTGTCGCAAAGCCAGGTGGATGAGCATGTGCGAAGCGGGTTCAGAAATCACTTTACTGCGTGGTTCAGAAGAAATAGAACATTTTATTTATGGCGGGTATATGATTCGTGAGCAAAACAAAGTCCAGTTTTGGCTGCCAGTCGGCGACCCGGATCTCTGGTTGTTTACAGTGTTTCAAAAAATCGCAGATGAAGCTTAATCGTCTTTTGCCTCGACCGCCGATGGGATTCATTTGCCGCTATGGCAAACAGCAAGTTAAAGCGATTTCAGTTTTTTTTCAAATTTTGATTTGCAAATGAGATTTTTAGCATTATCTTAACTTCAATATGCGAAATTTCAGCAACATCTTCGGCGTGTTTTCTTGGCGATGGCGTTAGTCACCGTCAAGGCCGGGTATTGTTTGTCTGAGATTACATTTTCAACGGTTTTGACGGGCACAGGTCATGTAAGCTGATCTGGGTCCGTTTTTTTGTGCATACGCAAGCCTCACCCGGCCGCCACAAGTCGGGTGGGGCTTTTTTGTCTTTTCTCAATCCACTCTTAACTAAGGAGTTATAGCAATGCTTACCACAAGTTTTGAACGCTTCAAAGAATTGGCGGCAAGCCAGCCACGGGCCATTGTGCCAGTTTACAAGGAATATCTGGCGGACTTGGAGACGCCAGTGTCGGTGTTGAGTCGATTCACCCGAGATGACGAGGTCGTGCTTTTCGAGAGCGTGGAAGGCGGTGAACGCGCCGGTCGATATTCGTTTATTGGCCTGCATCCCTACGCACTCTTCACCGCCTGTGGCCAACACGCCTTCCTGCGACAGCATGGTCAGGAGGCAGAACTCCCTATACCCAATGGCATTCCGCTGATGGCGTTGCGTAATCTCATGCACGGTCGTAACGAGACGCTGGTAAGCGTGCCAGAACTCCCTCCGCTGACTGGTGGGGCCATTGGTTTCATCGGCTACGAGTCCGTCAATACCTTTGAGGAACTCCCCGTCCCGAAGGCGTCTGTCCCCACGCCAGATGCGGCGTTAATGCTTACGGATGAAATGATTGTCTTCGACAGCCTGCGTCATACGGTGAAACTCATCGTGAATGTCCACACCATCGACTTTGACGACCTCCAGGCGGCATACGCAGATGCGGAGCGCAAAATTGACCGAATGCGCGACCGTCTGAACCAGCCGACGCCGGAGGAGACGGTCGCCACCCCGGAGGTTCCTGAGAATGAACGTCTTCGGATGGAAAGCAATATGACGCGTGCGGAGTTTTGCGCGATGGTCGAGCAGGCTCGTTCGGAAATCCGTGCGGGCGAGTGCATCCAGGTGGTTCTCTCGCAGCGCTTCCACGCACCGCTGCAGTCCTCGCCCCTGGGAATCTACCGTGCCCTGCGACTCATCAATCCCTCGCCCTATACCTTCTTCTTGAAGATTGGCGAAGAAACCCTCGTAGGGTCGTCACCGGAGACAATGGTCAAGCTTGAACATGGGCGTTCTTCCTTGCGCCCCATCGCGGGGACACGCTCTCGCGGCGCCACGCCAACCCGTGACCGAGAATTGGCGGACGAGTTGCTCAGCGACGAGAAGGAACGCGCCGAGCACCTGATGCTCGTGGACTTGGGACGCAACGACTTGGGGCGCACCGCCGTGCCCGCCAGCGTGCAAGTTCGGTCCTTCATGCAGGTGGAGCGCTACAGCCATGTGATGCATCTGGTCAGTGAGGTCGAAGCACAACTCGATACCGCGAAATACGACGCCTTCGATCTTCTGAGGACCACTTTCCCTGCCGGGACTCTCTCCGGTGCGCCGAAGATCCGTGCGATGGAACTAATCCATGACTTGGAGCCTTGTCCACGTGGCGTCTATGGCGGAGCGGTCGGATATTTCAGCTACGACGGAAACATGGATATGGCCATCACGATCCGCACGCTTGAAATCCGTGATGAACAAGTGTATCTGCAGGCGGGTGCGGGCATCGTCTTTGACTCCGTGCCGGAAAATGAATACCAGGAGACCATCAACAAGGGAAGCGCGCTCTTCCGCGCTGTCGAGATGGCAAACAATGGGTTGAAACTCAATCACTAATGGGAGAAAAAGACATGCTCAAGGAACTTCATCTGGTCGTATTGGACAACTACGACTCCTTCACTTACAACCTGGTTCATCTGCTCTATTCCCTGGATGTGCGACTGACCATCCTCCGCAACCGCGAGACCAGCCCGCAGGAAATCCTGTCGATGCGACCGGACGCGATTCTGCTCTCGCCCGGACCCTCTCGTCCGGAGAAGGCGGGCATCATGCCGTCGCTGATTGATGCGGCGGTTGGCAAGGTTCCAATGCTGGGCGTCTGCCTGGGGCATCAGGCACTGGCGCAGCACTTCGGTGCGAAGATTGTTCTGGCGCAGCGCATCATGCATGGGAAAGTCTCGCTTATCGAACATGATGGCAAAGGACTTTTCGCCGGAATGAAAAGTGCTTTCAAGGCAGTGAGATACCACTCGCTTGCAGTGGAACGTGACTCTGTTCCTGCGGAAATGGAAGTCACCTGTCGCGCGGAGGACGGTGAAATCATGGGGCTGCGCCACAAGCAATACCTCATCGAGGGAATCCAATATCACCCCGAATCCATTTTGACCATCAACGGAAAGACGCAGATTTCCAATTTCCTTAGAATGGTTCGCACCTCCCAGCCTAAGCCTTTCTAGCAAATTCTAGCCGGTCTAGCCGGTCTAGCCGGACTAGTAACTTCTAGCCAATCTAGCCATTCTAGCCTGACATATCCCAAACCTCTCACCTCCCACCTCTCACCTCTCACCTTATGAAGGGGCGCGCAGGAGCGCGGCCCTCCTGCTTTACCTTTTAGGAGAATCATCAAATGTCCACCCCGAAAGAACTTCTGGAACGAGTCTTAAATCGCAAAGATTTGAACGCAAATGAAATGGAGGAACTTCTCGACGGTCTGGCGGCGGGGACAGTCCCCTCGGCGCAGGCCGGTGCAATCTTGGCCGCGCTACGAATGAAGGGAGAGGCGGTCTCGGAAGTCGTCGGAGGTGCGAGGATGATGCGCCATCACGCCGAATTCATCGACTGCGGAGGAATGCCTGTCGTGGACATCGTGGGCACCGGCGGAGACGGCGGAGTCTCCTTCAACATCTCCACAACCTCGGCCTTCGTGGCGGCGGGGGCGGGCGTGGCCATCGCCAAACACGGCAACCGCGCGGTCTCCGGCAAGTCCGGAGCGGCGGATGTCCTTGCGGCGCTGGGCTTTAATCTCCTCTGCGATGCCTCCGCAATGGAGAACTCCATCCGCGAGAATGGCATTGGCTTTCTCTTCGCCCAGAAACTGCACCCCGTGATGGGAAAAATCGCGCCGATCCGACGCGATCTCGGCGTGCGCACCATCTTCAATATGCTTGGCCCGCTCACGAATCCCGCCGGTTCCCGCGACATGGTCATCGGCGTCTATGACGCAAAGCTCACGGAACTCTTTGCCGAGGCACTGCGCGACCTCGGTGCACATCATGTCCTGGTGGTTCATGGTCAAGACGGCTTGGATGAAATCTCCTGCTGCGATTCCACGCGCATCACCGAACTCAAGGACGGCGAAATCCGCTCCTACGAGTTCTTTCCGCAGCTGCTCACAGGCGCTTCCTATGCGCCAGAGGAAATCGCCGGAGGAACGCCTGAGGAGAACGCCGCCATCACCCGTCGAATCCTCTCCGGCGAAGAACAAGGTGCGCCACGCGCAGTCGTGCTACTGAATGCCGCCGCCGCCATCTATGTCGCCGGGCTGGCAGATTCCATTGATTCCGGCGTGAAACTTGCCGCCGAGTCCATCGACTCCGGTTCCGCTCAAGCGAAGCTGGAGGCGTTGGTCGAGGCCTCGCTGTAGTTTTTGCGAGGCGGATGGAGGGGCGGGCAAAGGCGCCGCCAATTTCACATTTCAGGATGTCCATCCTACATACCATCGTAGCGGCGAATGCCGAAGAACTGGCGGCTGCCAAACATGCCGTCCCGGCCAACGAACTGCTAAGGAAAATCGCAGGACTCCCAGCCGCGCCTGGCTTCACTGAGGCGCTCCGTGCGAAGAAAACAGCGGTCATTGCGGAACTTAAAAGCGCCTCGCCCTCCAAAGGCGTAATCCGTGAGCCGCTGGATTGCGCGACATTGGCGCGTGAACTGGAGTCTGCGGGGGCGGTGGCACTCTCGGTGCTTACGGAACCGCATTACTTCCACGGTTCGCTGGAGAATCTCCGCATCGCCCGTGCGAATTGTTCGTTGCCCTTACTCCGCAAAGAGTTCATCGTGGACGAGTACCAGCTCCTTCAGGCTCGTGCCGCGGGCGCATCCGCCGTCCTGCTGATTGCCGCATTGCTCGATGATTCACAGCTCAACGACCTCACCGCCTCTGCACACGGACTTGGCTTGGAAGTGCTGCTGGAAGCCCACACGGAGGGCGAACTCGACCGTGCCCTTGCCACGCAGGCTGATGCCATCGGCGTGAATGCCCGCGACCTCCATACTTTCCAGACCTCGCTGGAGGTTGTCAAGTCGTTGATTCGACGCATCCCGCAGAATCGCACACCAGTGGCGGAGAGTGCCTTGCAGACGCACGAGGACCTCGTTGAGCTCCAGGCCGCAGGTGCAGTCGGGTTCCTGATGGGCGAGACTCTCATGCGTGCAGAACATCCCGGTCAACAGCTGCAAGAATTGTTAAAAACATCATAACTCATTAATAATAAATTAGTTATGAATATTCCATTTAAAATCTGCGGTCTGACACGTGCGGAGGATGTCGCGGTGGCGACGCTGGTCGGCGCCTCGTATCTGGGTTTCATCATGGTGCCTGGAACCCCGCGCTGCATCACGGTCGAACAGGCGAGAAAGCTCTTCGCGGTTTCATCTTTGCCGAAGGTACTGGTCGTTGGTGATTTGAGCATCACTGAAGTGCAGCGGTTCATTGATGACCTCCGGCCGGATTACATTCAATTGCACCGCAACGAGCCGCCGGAATTCGCGCAGGCATTGCGCGGTACGCGTGTCTGGCGTGCATTTTCGCTTCGGACGATGGCGGATGTCGAGGCGGCAGCCATCTATCCGGCGGATACCATCGTCGCGGACACCGGTCGTGGCGGCTCCGGCCAGGTCGGCGACTGGGAACTCGCCCGTCGGCTCGCCTTGCGCAAACCCGTTGTTCTGGCCGGGGGGCTTACTGCCACGAATGTCCGTGAGGGTTTCGAGGCGACTGGCGCCTTCGCCGTGGACTGCTCCTCCGGCATCGAAGCCTCCCCGGGCATCAAGGACCTGGGAAAACTGACAGATTTTGCCAATGCCTGCAAAAAACTCTGACCTTTCATCTACAACGGCAACAGGGGCAACTCCTTACCTCCCATTTTCCACCTTTCACCTCTCACCTCTACCCTCTCACCTTTCATGAATACGCATTACGGAATTTACGGCGGGCAATACATTGCGGAAACGCTGATGCCCACATTGAAAGAACTCGAACGGCAATACTTCCTCGCCAAAGAAGATCCTGCCTTCCAGGCAGAACTCGACGATTTGCTCAAGCATTATGTCGGCCGCGAGTCACCACTCTACCATGCGAAGCGCCTCAGCGAGTTCTGCGGAGGGGCACAAATCTACCTCAAGCGCGAGGACCTCAACCACACAGGCGCACATAAAGTCAACAACACGCTTGGACAAGTCCTGCTCGCCCGACGGATGGGCTGCAAGCGTCTTATCGCCGAGACCGGCGCGGGAATGCATGGCGTGGCGACCGCGACGATGGCCGCGCTCTTCGGCATGCCCTGCGAGGTCTTCATGGGCGCCGTCGATGTCGAACGCCAGGCGCCGAATGTGGAGCGCATGGAGTGTCTGGGCACCACGGTGCGTTCCATTACCGAGGGTTCCGCCACGCTCAAGGATGCGATGAATGCCGCCATCCGCGAATGGACCGCCACCGCACCCGAGACCTTCTATGTCATCGGCACCGTTGCTGGACCATACCCCTACCCGATGATGGTCAAGGACTTCCAGGCAGTAATTGGCCACGAGGCGCGCCGTCAGTGCCTGGAGCAGACAGGAAAGCTGCCGGAGGAGGTCATCGCCTGCGTGGGCGGAGGCTCAAATGCGATGGGCATCTTCGCGGGCTTCGAGAACGATCCGTCCGTCCGCCTGACGGGCGTGGAGGCGGGCGGCGAAGGTGTCTCCACCGGCAACCACGCGGCCTCCATCAACGGCGGGCAGGTCGGTATCCTCCACGGCGCCAAGACCTACTTGCTTCAACGGTCCGACGGGCAGGTCACGCCGACCTATTCCGTCTCTGCCGGATTGGACTACCCTGGCGTCGGTCCCGAACACGCCTACTGGGCGGATTTGGGCAAGGCCCATTACGAAGTCATCAACGATGACGAGGCGATTGACGCCTTTGATACGCTTTGTCGTCTGGAGGGCATCATTCCCGCGCTGGAGAGCTCCCACGCCGTCGCGCAGGCGCTCAAATCCGCGCCGCGCCGTGCCAAGAGCGATGTCATCATCGTGAATCTCTCCGGCCGTGGCGACAAAGACATGGAGAACATCCGCGAATGGAAGAAGCAACACCGATAGGCCCCCATCCGTCCCAAGCGTCCACAATGTATCATTACTCCCATGAATAGAATCAGTTCCATCTTTCAGAATTGCCGCAGAGAGAAGCGTGCGGCGCTCATCATCTTCGCCGAAGCCGGCTACCCGAATCTCGCCCAAAGCGAACAGGACATCGACACCGCCATCGAAAATGGCGCCGACATCATCGAACTGGGCATACCTTTCTCCGATCCCATGGCCGACGGACCCGTCATCTCCTCCGCCGGCCAGACCGCCATCGAAAATGGCGCGAACCTTCAAAACATCCTTGAAATGGCCGCAAGGATCCGCCAGCGGCATCCGGATACCGGCCTGGTGCTCTTCAGTTATTTCAATGTAATGTACAACTACGGGCTGGAGGCCCTGTGTGCCGAATTACAGCGCATCGGCGTGGATGGCATTCTCGCCGTGGACCTTCCTCTTGAGGAACGCGACGAACTGCTTGCGCCCTGCCGCGCCCACAACCTGCATCTGATTCCGCTGGTCTCGCCGGCGACCAGCCCTGAACGCGCCCGCGCCATTGTCCAGGACGTCACGGGATTCGTTTACTATGTGAGCGTCCGCGGCATCACCGGCGCCCGCGCGGCCATGCCGCCCGAATTGGCTCAGAACCTCGCCATGTTGCGGGAAATCTCTCCCGTTCCGGTCGTCGTCGGCTTCGGAATCGCCAGCGGGGAGTCCGCGCACGCAGTCGCCGAATGCGCAGACGGCGTGGTCGTCGGCTCGGCATTTGTCTCAGCGTGCACCGCCCCTGGTCAGGCCGCCACGCTCGTGCGCACGCTCCGGGCTGGCTGCGCCAAGGAGAATTCCTGAAAAATCTCAACAAATGGAAAATAAAAACTTGTGCGGTGCGTTATTTGAGCAAGAACCGGCCGGTTCATCAATTCCCTCGCTCCACCTAAATCCATTAAATAAATAGGAGTTAAACAATGAAGAAACTACTCGCACTCACATTGGTTCTCGCCTTTGCCGGCACTTGTCTCATAGCCCAGGATGCGCCGCCTGCTGAACCGCCACAGGATGCGGAACCTCAGGCAGACGTGGCTGCTCCGCCCGCCCGTCGCCAACTGACTCCGGAGCAGATCCAGGAGCGCCATGCCAGGCGTTTTCGCGATGCGGCTTCCGAACTCAAGGAGATGTACGATGCCAATCAGGACGGAGTGATTGACTCGCAGGAATATGCCAAGTTTGAAGCTGACCTGGAGGCCGCCCGCCGTCTTCAGCGCTATCTGATGCTTGGCCAAGTCATCGTCGAGGTCGATGCAGACCACAATCTCGAACTCACTGATGATGAGCTTGCAAAGGCTTCCGATGCAATGAAAAAGTTGCGTCCCGGCATGATGCCTGGCGGTCGCAGACCGGGAATGCCTGGCAATGGTCCGCGCGGCAATCGTCCGAATGGCCCGCGCGGGAACCGCCAGGGTCCGCCGCCTGCCCCAGGCGCGGAACCACCCGCCGCCCCCGCAGAAGACTAATCCCCCTTTCGGCTTCCAACTTCTGCCTCATCCTATCGTGCCCCTCTGGGCGCGTTCATAGAACATAAAACGGGCCGCACTTAAAAAAGCGCGGCCCGTTTTGTATGATCCTAAATCCGTGAGTTAACATCGTGGTGACGGGGCGCCACCATAACATATTTCGTCGGCAAAGCGCCGATGCTACATCCTTTACGCAAAATCACGGATTCAGGATGATGTATTGGAATTTTACTTTCCGGCCTTGATGGCGGCCTGCGCGGCAGCGACACGTGCCACCGGCACACGGAACGGCGAGCAGGAGACGTAGGTCAGGCCAGTCTGGTAGCAGAACTCGACGGAGGCGGGATCGCCACCTTGTTCACCGCAGATACCCAGTTTGATGTCTTTGCGGACACTGCGACCCTTTGAAGCGGCGATGCCGATAAGCTGGCCGACGCCGTTGGTATCGATGGTCTGGAACGGATCGGAGGTGATGATGCGGTTGTTCAGGTACTCAGGCATGAAGGAACCGATGTCATCGCGGCTGAAGCCGAAGGTCAACTGGGTCAAGTCGTTGGTGCCGAATGAGAAGAACTCGGCGATGTTCGCCAGCTTGTCAGCCATCAAGGCCGCACGCGGAATCTCGATCATCGTGCCAAGCTTGTAGTCGAATTTCTTCAGGTCATAACGACGCGCGACTTCGGCATGGACGCGGACGACGATGTCGCGGACGTATGCCAGCTCGCGCTCCTCGCAGGTAATGGGAACCATGACTTCGGGGACAATCTTCTTGCCGTTGTGAATCAGCTCGGCGGCGGCCTCGAAGATTGCGCGGACCTGGTACTCGGTCACCTCGGGATAGGTCACAGAAAGACGCACGCCGCGGTGACCCATCATCGGGTTGTTCTCCGCCAGCGCACCGATGCGCTTCTGGACCTCGCTGTCGCTGATGCCCAGCGCAGTGCCAAGCTCATGCTGACCAATCTCGCTGTGGGGGACGAACTCGTGCAGCGGGGGATCCAGCAGACGCACGGTCACAGGCATGCCGTCCATGACCGTCATCGTCTCCTTGATGTCGTTCTTCATCGCGGGGAAGAGCTCCTTGAGCACTTTGATGCGATCCTGCTTGTCCACGCAGAGGATCATCTTGCGGAGCAGGAAGAGGGGCTCGGAGGAACCGGTCGAGTAGAACATGTGCTCGGTGCGGAAGAGGCCGATGCCCTCGGCGCCGAAGGTGCGCGCCTTCTTCGCGTCGGCGGGGTTGTCGGCATTGGCGCGGACGCCCATCTTGCGATGCTTGTCAACCAAGGTCATGAAGCGCAGGAACTTGGAGTAGTCAGAGCCGGCGGTCGGTTCGACGAGGGGCATCTCGCCGCAGTAGGCGACACCCTTGGAGCCGTTCATCGTCACGTAGTCGCCTTCGTGAAGGAGCTTCTCGCCGATCTTCACGGTCTTGTTGGCGGCGTCAACGACCATCTCGGAGGCACCGACGATGCAGGACTTGCCCCATCCGCGAGCGACTAGCGCCGCGTGGCTGGTCATGCCGCCGCGAGCGGTCAGGATGCCGTCGGCGACCTGCATGCCCTCGACGTCTTCGGGGTTGGTCTCTTCGCGGACCAGGATGACCTTCTTGCCCAGGCGGTTCGCCTGAATGGCGTCCTCGCTGGTGAAGAAGATCTGGCCACAGGCGGCGCCGGGACCGGCCGGCAGTCCCTTCACGAGAGGATCAGATTTGGATTCGGCGGCAGGCTCGATGATGGGCAGGAGGAACTCGAGCACCTGGTTCGGGTTGACGCGCAGGACGGCGGTCTTCTCGTCAATGAGC
>JAFXSU010000161.1 GCA_017525435.1 Victivallales bacterium | reverse complement strand
CTGCAGCATCTTCTATGGTCCGGACGCGCGTTTCTTCGAACTGGAGACCATCGCACCTGTCCGGCAGGACGCCGATGGCCGTACCATCGGCAGCCGCCTCGTCTCCGAGACGCAGTTCTACCAGGGTGCCATCGAAGACCTCAAGTCGCTGCTGATCAGCGAGTTCGGCTTTGCGGATACGCTTGTATCCGAGTGATGTCTCGGTAGGCAACGATTTCGCAGAAGAGGTCAGAGATATTGCAACTATTCTCGGCGATTCAGCACAGCTGTCCGGTTAAAATCTCCCACGAAACCCACGAAACACGCGAAAACAACCCACTTGCCTACTGGGATAAATGGGACGATTGGGACCTGTAGGACAATTGGGATGGTATTCAAGCCGCAAAGCGGCGCAGGAATCTAACCATGGGTGGAGCGAATGCTGCGCCCGATAAGGGCGCGACATCCGTCGTCTGTCGTCCGTCGTCTGTCGTCTGACGTCTGACGTCCGTCGTCTGTCGGTGGACGACTTCAAGTCTCTCGCCGCTGGGGAATATACTCCAGGTTGACCAGGTCGGTCTTCACGATCCGATGGCATGGCACGGTGTCCGGCACAATGCCCTCCACGAGGTCCAGCAGCAGGTCGGCCGCCGCAATGCCCATCTGCTCTGGATACTGCTCGACGCTGGGGAGATGGAAGGCGTTGCTGATCAACTTCTCGTTGCCGAAGCCAGTCACCAGAATCCGCTCCTGCTCGGGGCCGGCATCGCGCAAAGCCTGACGCATCATCACGGCAAGGTCGTCCGAGACTGCGACGATGGCGTCGGTCTCGGGGAAGACGCGCAGGATGTTCTGAAGTTGCATTGCCGCTCCTGCCTTGGTGTACTGGTCGTTCTGGGAACCGACGAAGATTCGGCGGTCGATGTCGTTCAGGTTCATTTCCTCCAATGCCTTCCGAAAGCCCAGCACGCGCGAGAAACGTTCGTTTAGCCGGCAGTTGTTGTCGGTGTAGATGACTGGACAGCGGTATCCACGTGTCTCCACGACTTTCATCATCTTGTAGCAGGCCTCCTCGTTGTCGGAGATGACATGGTGGAGTTCGGCGTATTCCTTCAGGGAGATTCCAGGCTGATCCAGATAGACGACGGGCAATCCAGGGTATCGCTTGCCGATGACTCCGTAGCAGCATGCCACGATGCCTGAATACTCCTGCATGGCGACGGCGGTACTCAGGAAGGAGTCCAGTTCAAAATCTGGCGGCTCCGCGCACGCGGTGAAATATCCCCTGAAGAACGCCCGACTGGTCATTCCGCGCACGGCGGCGACATAGGTGGGGTGGGCCAGATTCCCCAAATAGAGGATGCGCCCGCGGATGAGTTGGTGTACCGACTTGACGCGGGTGCCGGAACCCCGCACGCCGCGTTCCAGCCAACCGTCCGCGACCAATTTGTCCACCGCCTTGTTGATGGTCGCCCGCCCGACCTTGAAACGCTCCACCAGTTGCCACTCGGAGGGGAAGCGCTCGCCGACGCGGTACTTCCCGCTCTCCAATTGCTTCGTCAAGACCGACAGAATTTCCTTGTATTTTTCCATATTCGTGAAAGGGGGCGACTGCGGCCCCCTGATAAATGCGCCACGAAAGGTTGGATGAGAGGCTGTTGGCAAGGATGCACCCGCCGAACAAGCCCAATTGAAACGACATTTGGAGGATGCCCTTCGCCGTGTTTGAGAATGACCGCGAGATCATCAAGGCAATCAAAGGCAACATCCCTATTATTAATATAATATACGATACAAAATCCGTTTCTTGTCCGGCCACTATGCCTTCGCCATGGAAGGCAGCCGTGCCAATGCGGTTCGCCAATCTTCAATGTTTCAAGAGAAAGCGAGTCGATAGAACCTGTTTCTTCCTGAAACCAACGCTGCTTTTCAGAATACGGGCAGGTTCTCTTACGCTCATCAATAATAAATTTAAAAACTTGTCATCAAGCAGTAAATATACTTTTCTCCTGACAATTCCCGTCGGTTGCAAGTCATGACTTCCGAAAGGCACTGCAGGCGTCATTTGACAAGGCGGAGAGCGCTGAAATTCTCCCGGTTTTGGAATGTTATATATAACTTATTAGTATTCAATAAGTTATATGATTCATTCCATGTTTTGTGCAAGGTGTCAAATATCCCCTGCAAAAGTTGCACTACAACTATTTTCGCATAAAATTCTTCAAATCCCTTGAAATTTCAAAATATTTACCTATAGTTTGTCATTGAGCGAAACTGATTTTTTGGCTCGTTTTTTCAAAAGTTGCACTACAAGTCTGTTTTTTGTTTTTCCCGCGTCCCAATCGTAAAAACAACCCAAGGAAAACAACCATGAAAAAATCCTTCACTCTGATTGAACTGCTGGTCGTCATCGCGATCATCGCGATTCTCGCCGGCATGCTCCTCCCCGCGCTCTCCAGGGCGCGTGCCAAGGCCCGCGCCGTCACCTGCCTGAGCAACCTCAAGAACATGGGCGTTACGTTCAACATCTACATGAACGACAACGACATGTGGACTCCGAGCGTGCTCGATGGCAGCCGCAGCTGGCTGCGGACGCTGGTCTGGAATGAATACCTGGTCATGCCCGTCGGCAAGATGGGCGTGGCCGCCTGCCCCGACGGCGATGTTAAAGATACCAGGGCTCTTTCTCCTGGCATTCAAGAGGGCGAAAGCATGGAGAACTGCCTCACCAGCTATGGCATGTGGGCTATGGAACAGTCCTACGACTGTGCCTGGCGCTTCTCCGGCCGTCCCTACGTCAAATTCAAGCATACTGACAACAACTATCACAAGATCTATCCCAGCAACCTTGTTGAGGTCGATTTTGACGTCATGAACCCGAAGTCGATGAAGGATGCCTCGGAATGCACCCTCCTTGCGGACAGCCAGGACGAAAACGAGGGCGCCCAGTCCTATATGATTCATCGAACCAGGGATAATCAGGGTAATGCTACGGAGGTCCTCTACCGTCGCCATGCTGGTTCCGCGAACCTGGTCTTCGCGGATGGCCATGGGGCGTCCGCCGATGGAAGCACCCTGCGTCAGTACGGCTGGCAGGGCTATGCCATCAAGCCCGCCTTCGGAATCTAATCCTCCAAACACCCCGCTGCATTTGATGTGGCGGGGATGACATTCAAGCCGATGTCGAATACGGTAAGTTCACCGCAGTTCGGCATCGGCTTTTGTGCAAATTATATTATTCCAAATAGCAAAGTGTGAAGTAACTTTTATCCTAAGGATTTTCCCATGTTCCACAGAGAAAAACGCATCGGAAGCGTCCCCGCCGTACCATCCTCCGCCATCGGCCATTCGCGCATCGGCCTGGGCTTCGAGAAACTGGACCGCGGGGCCTTCGAGCCCGCGAACGCATACGACCCCGTGGGCGCCTCGGGCGTGAAGTGGATTCGCATCCAGTCCGGCTGGCAGCGCACGGAGACCGTCCCTGGCGTGTACGACTGGGGGTGGCTGGACGACATCGTGGACAACCTCCGTTCGCGCGGGCTGGAGCCGTGGATGTGCCTCTGCTATGGCAACCGCCTCTACACCCCGGCGGCCGCGGAGCGCTTCGGCGGGCTGGGCTGCCCGCCCGTGCATACATCGAAGGAGCTTTCGGCATGGAAGGCGTATGTAACCGCGACGGTGCGGCACTACGCGGACCGCGTGACCTGGTGGG
>JAFXSU010000160.1 GCA_017525435.1 Victivallales bacterium | reverse complement strand
GTGGGAGTTTACCGCGTCCGGAAGATTTCCCGCCACAGGTTGGAAATACTCCACGTTCTTTGGCTGGAAAAGCGCGGGCTGCAAACCGGGGAAGGCCTTCCAGTAATCACTGAGGGCCTTCAGTTCGCTTGCGGGGATGCCGCCGAACATAGAGGCATAGATGTCCCAGTGCTCCGGCTCTTCGGAGGAGTCCACATAGCGAGGAATATTGAGATTGTAGCCATTGGCGCGCACTTCGTCACGCTCCACCTTGCGGGAGAACTTCTGAATCGTGGAACGGTTTTCCACAGCCACCACAATTCTCCGAATGTCGCTGGCGCGTAGGATGTTGTTCTTACCGGCTTTGGCAAATCCCTTGGAGGCATCTACAATCAGGATGTCCGTATTGGGCCGACGCTGGCGAAGTACCATGATGATGGTGGGGATGCCGGTTCCGAAAAAGATGTTCGCAGGAAGTCCGATAATTGCATCGATATGATTCTGCTCCACCAGATTCTTTCGGATTTCCCCCTCTTCGCCACCGCGGAAGAGCACGCCGTGGGGAAGGACGATGGTCATGATGCCGTCCGGCTTCAGATGATAAAGGTCGTGGAGGAGGAAGGCATAGTCGGCCTTGCCACGCGGTGCCAGCCCGAAACGCGCATAGCGCGGGTCGGCCTCCTTGTCGGCGGGGTTCCATGCCTGGGAATACGGGGGATTCGAGACCACCGCATCCACATAGAGGGGTTCGTAGGTGCCAGCCGGGTCGTTTTCATCGAAATACGGCCAATCATCCTCAAGCGTGTCGCCATTCCGGGTGACAATGTTGTAGGGGCTGATGCCGCGCATGACCAAGTTCATGCGGGTGAGGTTGTAGGTGTTTTCCTTGAGTTCCTGCGCATAGTACTTGATGCGCTCGCCATTGCCGGTGTGCTGTGCCACGCATTGCCCGATGTTGATGAGCAGCGAGCCGGAGCCGCTGGTGGGGTCGTAGATCTGGATGTCCGTGCGGTCGTGCAGATGCCAGGCGACGATTTCGGACATCAGTAGCGAGACCTCGTGCGGCGTATAGAACTCACCTGCCTTCTTTCCCGCGTTGGCCGCGAAGTTGCTGATGAGGTATTCATAGATGAAGCCCAGGACATCGTAGTCCTGTCGTCCATCCATGGGAATGTCCTTGATGAGATAGATGAGGTCGCGGATGGCCTTTGTCCGTGCACCCGAACTTTCGCCAAGTTTGGACAAGCCGGTTTCCAGCGTGGTAAAGACACCGTCGAATACCTTGCGGTGCGAGGAATTGATGAGCCGCGAGAAGGCGTGCAATGCGCTGGTCACCTGGTCGGCCTTGAAGTCCCCGCCTTGGGCTATCCACGTGGAAAAAAGATTCTCGTAGCCGATGAAATAGCCGATGTCGTGCTGGCAGTTCTGCACGGTCTCACCATCCTCTTCGGACAATTGCGGAAGTTCCGCCGGAGTCCAGTCATTCTCCTCAAGAAGATACTTTACCTCCTTGTCAGAAAGAAATTTATAGAAGATGAACCCGAGGATGTAGTCCTTATATTCATTCGCCTCGATCTTGGAGCGCATTCTATTCGCGGACTCCCAGATTTTGGCGGCCAGTTGCTGCTTGTTCATGGTGATGAAAATTCCAAGGAAAGGTTAAATTCGGTTGATTTTTCTCAATATACTCTTTCTTTTGGACTCTGTTTCTTTCTAAGCACGATAAAAGTTCAACTAGTTAGAGAATAAGACATTTCCTTGGTTTAACTGTTTGGTGTCACGACATTCATGGAAAGTTGGCATTTACTTGAAGACAAAGAAATAACTTCCCCTGCATGACCATTATCAGCCATGCAGGGGGGCTTTCTACTCTTTGGCGGTCTGGATGCAGGTCGTCGTGCCTTTGGATTCGGCACACTCCGCGGGCATGAAGTCCACGGCCATCCCCCCGCTATGTGCGTAGTAGGGAGAGACGATTAGGTTTCGTCCCTTGTAGCGGATGACCTGGGCATCGCGGAATTTGAAGACCTTCTGCTCGTGGAGGTCGAAGCGTTCATCGTCGAGCGTGGGACACGGCTGGAAGGGCCAGACCTCCTCGAAGACCTTGGCCTTGTCCTCTTCTGGGATGTCGTAGACTTCTTCGGCGGGACCGCTGTCCATCTTGAGGGGCTTCAGGGGATACGGCAGAGGCTCGCTCTCTTCGACAACGATGCAGAGCATCTGTTTTTCCGGCTCGCTCATCTCGCGATTGCTGTGTTGGGAGGGTTTCCCGGTTTCTGGGCTGGAATCGGCATCCTGGTCGGAAGCATTGGAGGCGGGAATGACTGGACGGCCATTCTGGATTTTGTCGGTGATGACGAATGTCATGGTGGTTAATCCTCTTTGTTGTTGGTGGTTGGTTAGGTTGAATTGGAGTGGGTTCAGCAGGCTATGGCGACCTCGCTTGGTTCGTAGAGACCGTAGATCTCCTCGGGGGAGGACTCTTCGCCATAGCCATCGAGGCCCCCCTTCTCGATCGGCTCGCTCAACTCGTTGCCCTCGTCGTCGCACCACTCCTCGGACCAGTCCGCGCAGTCGCTGGAGACCTCTCCGGCGTGGGTGCATCTGTGGTATTCCTGGAAGCCCATTCCCGGCTCCTGCCCATAGACCTCCACGCCGAGGCCGAGCCTCTGGCACAGCAAATCAAGCGTGATGTAGTGGGCGCCGGTGGCTTCATGGACGGAATCGGGCCTCTCCTCGGAGGAAAACCACTTTTCGCACGACCATGCGACATCCCCGTCAATGCGGGCGATGTAGAAGCCGTCCTCGGTGTCCTCGATGTCTCCATTCAGCGTGGCGTCAAAGACGCGGTAGATAAAGTATTCGGGGTCCTTGTAGTTCATGATCCTGACGAGCCGCTCCAGAGCCCCGCGGCTTTTGCTGACCGCGGTCATCTCAAATTCGCATTCGTTGGCCATTTGATGCTTCTCCTCTGGTTGATGGGGTCGATTCATCCTTTTCGGTTGTGGGAGTGGTGTCGTCTTCTGTGAGGCGTTTGAGAATCAGCACAAGCGCGGCGCCCGTGAGAAGTCCCAGGGAGTAGTCCAGCAGTCCGGGCGTGTGGATTGGCGGTTCCAGCGGCGGGAAGCATTCGGCAGACCGGGTTTTGCCGGGGAGTTCGCTGAGCTGGGGATTGTCGAAGTGGGGGGTGCCTGGCGTGGCCTCTTTCTCGGAGGCGAGTTGGGCATGTCGGTTGATGTTGGTGTCCATTGGCGTTGTGGGTGGGTTGTGGCCGTCCGCACGGATGCAGACGGCCGATTGTGGTTAGGCATTGAGCAAGGCTGTCTGGCCATCGAGGCCGAAAAGCCGGGTGAGTTTGCGGTGGCAGGTGTCGTGGCGGAACGGAGGGTATTTGTGGGCAATCTCCGTGAAAGCGTTGAGCAAAGACCAGCGGGTGCGCGAGTTGAACTGCGGGTGGCGGGGCTTCTGGTATTCGTTGAAGACCGACAGGATGTCGCACGAAGGAATCGCGCCGTATTCGGCGGCCTTCATCACGAGGCAGCGTGCCTCGTCCTCGCTCTTCACGGACCTGTCGCGCAGGTCCTCCAGCTGCTCTTCCAATCCGACGAATCCCTCGCCCAGATAGCGGAAGGCATCCTGGGCCATCTCGGAGAGGTCGATGCCGGAGGTGTGGCGGCGTTTCAAGACATGCTCGCCCCCGAAGCAGAGATTTGAGCAGACGAGAACGGACACTCCACAGCAGATGCCCGCCGCGAAGGACTGGTCATGGGAGTTCCTGACTCCGACGCAGTAGGTCCAGTCGGGATGCCCGGTCCTACCGAGGGTAAGCACGCCGAACATCTTCTGGCCATCGCGGGCCAGGCCGAAGCGTTCTGTGGCGATGTTGAAGCCGCGCGTCTGGATGGCATGCTCCACAGCCTCAACGACAGAGGCGTGCGGCACGGGTTTCCAGGTATCGGTTGGCGCGGGGGTTGGGACAAGCGCGAGTTCCTCGCGGGTCACGTAT
>JAFXSU010000159.1 GCA_017525435.1 Victivallales bacterium | reverse complement strand
CGTCCGTCCCCGCCCCATTTGGAGACATATTCGACATGTTTGACAGTGCGGTATCCGTATGCGGTCACCGCGAGGCTGGTGGTCCCCTGTGCCTCCCCGCTGACACGAGTCTTGAGGATACTGCGGGTCACGCACTGGTGATGCACGAATTTCGACTCGCCGCAGTAGTTGGCCAACGCCTCATGCTCCCAGAAGCAGGAGCGTTTTGAGAGGACGTCACGGTAGATGTTTTCGTGGGTACGCGTCTGCTGGTAGAGCGGGATGGCAAGCAACGGCGCCAAACTGAAATACGTCACCTTGAAGAACTGCTCCAGGCGTTGCTGGAAATTCTGCCTTGCGCGCTCCAAGTCGCTGTCATGGAACTGCCGCGGATCCGTGTCCAGGGGAAAATTCTGGAGGTGTTCGGGAAAGACCGCATTGATTTTGTGCTGCTTCAGGAAGGTAAAGTCATCTCCATAGCCAATCTGCGTGTCCTCCAGCAGTTTAAGCATCTGGGTCTGGGCAAGCGGAGTGAAGAGCAGACGAAACTCAACTTCGTCGTTGCGGTCGTCCGCATGGAAAAGCACCTCGAAATCATGGTTGGACATCATGGTGTACTGGGAGGCGTCTTCCAGATTCTCAGAGAACTTTTTGAGTTTTTTGAACTCGTGTCGTTTTTTCATCTTGGACCACAGGTCGTCCTTGCCGGCGATGCCAGTGGGCTTGTGGGTGAAAGTGAGGTTCGGCGCAGCGTCGTTTCCGTAAAGCAGGCAACTGCTCTCGGAATAGACAGGGCTGGGTTTGGTCACGGAGGCATGGAGGGTCTCGTGACGTGTCACGGTGTACCAGTTCCCCTTGGAATCCCGCACCCGCTCCGTCCAGGAGATCTCTTTGTAGCCGTGGTAGGTGGTGCTTCCCCAGTGCATGCTCAGGAAACGTCCGAAGACAAAGGGGTTGCCGTTGATGACCCCGCTTTGAGCAGTGAGAACCGACTTGTCTTCGTTGAACGAATCATCCCAGCCGAATTGGTTGTGGAGTTCGGCAAGGCGGCCCTGGGTGAGATAGGGGTCGAATTCCAGGCGCGGGACAGTGCGCTGGATCATGCGAGGCGCGATATCCCAGTCATAGAGAGCATTGAGAGGCGCCATCTGGTTCCAGGCTTCCTGCTGCAACCTGGCAATCTCGTCTTCAAGCTGTGCGATTCTCTCGCGGAGGGAGCGAAGATTCCGCAGGACGACACGCAGGAAGAAGACGAAAGTCAAATAGGCGACCGCCGCACCGCCACCAGATACCAGATACCAATAAGGCTTGAGCGGTTCGACAAAATCGTGCCAGAACTCCGGCGAAACCCACTCTGGCGGAAGAAACGGCCAAACCACGGCAACGACTCCGGCCAGAATCATCAGCCAGGTCAGAACCCCCAGAAGCCGCCAGTTGCCACGGCTTGAACGACTGCTTTCCAGATCATCACGACGATTCCGCAGTTGACGGTTGGTTTCTGCGTTTGCCGCCGCATCCACCCCAGAGGCACGCACCAGCCGTTCGAATTCCTGCGAGGCGTTTCGGGCAAACGCCTCGCGAAATTCGTTCTGGTATTTCTCCAGCGGCTCGTAGACGTCCTGAATCATAGGGGCAGCCACGCATGTGGCAGTGCGAGCGTATTAAACCGCTTAAAAGAAGACCCCGCGGGCCTGCGCCTTGGTTTCGGCTGAGGCAGTGAAAGGAATTCGCGTGGTGTAGCCATTGGCGGCAGCGACAATCTTGCGGGCGGGCAGCTCGTAGATGCAAGTGTTCCACTGCGTCACCGTGTCATTGTATAGGGCGCGTGCGGCGGTGATCTCCTTCTGGAGATAGCTGTTCTGCTGCATCGCATCCGCAATCGATGCATGCGCCTTGAGTTCCGGATAGGCCTCAACCTGCGGGAAGAGACGTGCAAAGCCGCCGTTGAGTTGCTCGGCAATGGCGTTGCGATTGGCGTCGGAGATATTCACTCCGCCACGGAAGGCCGCCACCGCCTTCATCACATCCTTGTCCAGATCCACCGCCTTGTTGACCAGCGCCGCGACATTCTGGAGGATGACAACCCGTTGCTCCAGATAATTGTCGATCTGCGAGGCCTCGGCCTGGAGCTTCTGCTGGAGCTTCAGGAAGTAGTTTCGCGCATTCATCCGCATGAACCACAGAATGAGTCCTGGAAGGATAAGCAGGAACCATGGCAGATACACACAGAAGAATGTCTCAGAAGCCGTCGTGGTTACGGTGAGCTGCTTCTCAATTACATTCACATCGCGTCCCTGGGGATTCACATTCGCATTGAGTTCGTCAAGTTCGTTGGCCATCGTCAACTCCTGGGTTATGATTTCTTAAGAACAGATTTTATGAAAACAAGGCGTTGGCCACAACAACCATCCATCGTTGCGGCAATTTTAAAGGAGATTCTAAGAGAACGGGAAGGCGTTCGTTAGGAATGACATTTCCAATAATGTACCACCGCAACGAAGGACTTACGCGCCAACGCTCATTTTTTTTCAAAATCGCGGTCGGGATTTCCAAGACGCTCCAAGAACTCTCGGATGGTGTCCTGAATGACCTGGTCAATGGCTTCAAGAAACGCGGCGCCCAATTCTGGATAGTCGGCCTGGCAGAGTTGATAGGTCTGGCTGGCACGCTCCAGGCACTGATCCACCGCCAGCGGGATTCGACGCGAAGCAGGAGGCTTGGCAAAGATGTCCTGACGACTCATGGTATGCATCTGCTCGTCAAATTCTCCGGCCAGAAACCTGTTGATTCGCTTGATGTGCCGTGGATGGCATGAACAGGTGACTCCCGCTTCCCACTTGCGAATTGTGGACCAGTGGATTTTCAGAAACTCACCGAGTTGTTGCAACGAGAATCCGACGGCCAGGCGTTTGGCGCGGAAGATTTCACGCATTTGGTCATCAAAACGCCCTTGAAACAATGGCTGTTCCATGTTCGGCGGAATTATGGCGGAATTGGACTTGGATTTCGATGTTTTTCTAGGCATGGCTTTTTCCTCATTTTTGATTCCTCTCAGAATGACATTGCCTAAAATGTACTCCCCAAAAACAACTTTGCAAGAGATTTGACCGGCTTTCTCAAACCTTCCTGGAAAGTCCTACTTTATCCCTATGCGGGAAAACGCCTTGTCGCAAGCCGAATGCAATGACGCCGATGCCATTGTCTGCTTGAATTTTCCACCATCAAGCCAACAAAGTTCCCCAAAGCAATTAAAGTATCCACGTATTACCCTCCGGTAGCCACTCACGCTTCTTTTTTAACGCATCAATCAAACCACTTGGAGAATCTTCAATGCTAGTCAATCTGCCACCGATGGGCTGGAACAGCTGGAACACCTTCGGCGAAAACATCAATGACGAACTCATCCGCCAGAGCGCGGACAAGCTGGTGGCCTCCGGCCTCAAGGACGCCGGCTACGAATACATCGTCATCGACGACTGCTGGTCGGAACGCCAGCGCGACCCGCAGACCAACCGCATCGTGCCCGACCACGAAAAGTTCCCGAACGGCATGAAGGCGGTCGCCGACTACGTCCACTCCAAGGGCCTCAAGTTCGGCATGTACTCCTGCGCCGGACTGCGCACCTGCGCAGACTACCCCGGCTCCTTCGACCACGAGTTCCTCGACGCCCAGACCTTCGCGGAATGGGGCGTGGACTACCTCAAGTACGACTACTGCAACTTCCCCAAGTCCGCCGACGGCCCCACCGCCTACCGCCGCATGGGCAACGCCCTGCGGGCCTGCGGACGCGACATCGTCTATTCGCTGTGCAATTGGGGCAGCGACGACGTGTGGAGCTGGGTGCGCTCCGCCGGCGGGCACCTCTACCGTTCCACGGGCGATATTTTCGACACCAACGCATCCTTCGCCGCCATCGCCCGCAGCCAGCTGGAGAAGTACTGCTATTCCGGAAATAACTGCTTCAACGACATGGACATGCTGACGGTCGGAATGTTCGGCAAGGGCAACGTCGGACGCACCGAAGGCACCTGCACGATGGAGACCTATAAGACACAGTTCGCATTGTGGACGCTGATGGGCAGCCCGCTGATGTTGGGCTGCGACCTGCGTGAAATGGCGCCGGAGATCCTTGCGCTGGTCACCAACAAGGACCTTCTGGCCTTCAACCAGGACCCGGAGGCACGCCCCGCCTTCGTCGCCAACCGCTACCTCCGCGGTCCCGTCTCCCAGCAAATTCCCGACCACGTGGTGCTGGCGAAGCTGCTTTCCGACGGCGACATGGCGCTCGGTTTCTTCAACCTGACCGACCGCCCCGGCGAGTTCTTCCTGCAGTTCGACGACCTCGGCTTCCCCGCCTCCACCGGCTACGGCCTGCGCCTCACCGACGTCTTCACCGGAAAGGAATTCGGCCTCT
>JAFXSU010000158.1 GCA_017525435.1 Victivallales bacterium | reverse complement strand
ACAAGGAACTGCTCTACGAGGAGGCACCAGAAGCCTACAAGGACATCGAGGCCGTCATCGCAGACCTCCAGGAGTTTGGCCTCGCATGCCCCGTCGCCCGTCTCCGTCCCGTCATCAACATCAAGCCATAATTTACCATGACCTGCATCCTTCAAATCTCCTCCGGCCAGGGTCCTGCGGAATGCCAGCGTTTCGTGCCACTTCTTGCTCAAATCATTGAGCATGAGGCACGCACTGCGGGGTTGTCCTGCCATCCTCTGACCGAATATTCGCCAAAAGACGAAAGCTGCGCCTCGCTCCGCTTCGCGGTGGCGGGCACGGAACTTCCGGATTTCCGGCAAGGTTGGGAGGGAACCATTCAGTGGATCTGGAAAAGCACCATCCGACCGAATTGGCCACGCAAAAACTGGTTCGTGAAGGTGAGCTTTTTTGATTTCCGCTCCGACGCCGCACAACGCTTCCGACCTACCGACCTGCGGTTCGAGACCTGCCGTGCATCCGGTCCCGGCGGGCAGCATGTCAACACCACAGACTCCGCTGTGCGTCTCACGCACCTGCCCACTGGCATCGTCTGCACTGCCAGCGAGGAGCGCTCCCAGCAGAGGAACCGCGAACTGGCGCTCTTGCGCCTGCAGGAACGCCTGAACCTGGTTGTGGAACAACAGCATGCCGACCAGAACCGTGAGCTGTGGATCGACCACTATCGCCTGGAGCGCGGAAACCCCATCCGCGTTTTCAAAGGCCTCCCGCCTGTCGAAATGAAAAATGAGAAATGAAGAAACAATGCCCAAGGGAATATGAAATCGTTGTTTCTGAAATTGCACCTTGCGGCGCAACCTCCGGCATGTTAAAAAACATGAGTCAAATCCACCTCATTTCAAAATTTTTCTTGAACTCAAGCAATATCACTCTTTCGCAAGTTGTAACGTTGAAATCGCAATACACCGGCCATTTCCAATCGACAATTGCTAATTGCTATTTGCTAATTACTAATTGCTAATTGCTAATTGCCAATTCTTCATTGAAATCGCCCTACCCCTTGCTCATCGCCCCCGCATCACACCCGAGATAATTGAAAAAGCCTCAACTATCCCCAAAATAACCAAAGGAGAGTAACATGGAACAGCAACTAATCGAATGGCTTGACTCCAATCAATGGACTAGCGTGCTGAATTACATCAAGAAAAATCATGATAAAATGAACCTCCGCAGTGGGAACATCCTCCAGAAGGCGGCAGTGTATGCTCCGGACATCCGCCCATTCCTCCCATTCTTCCCCATCGACATGACCGACGGAAATGGACGGACTGCAGTCTGGTGTGCCGCTGCGAGCGGACGGACTGACAACCTCCAGGTACTCCTGGAAAACGACGCCGACGCCAATCTTGCCGACCATCAGGGCCGCGCACCAATCTTTATGGCCGCGACCCCAGAAGTCGCCACCATGCTCCACGACTTCGGAGCCAGACTCGACACCACCGACAACCAAGGCACGCATCTGCTCGACTACCTGGAAAGCCATGACCGTCATGAAGCAGCCGAGGCAATTCGTGCCTTCGACAAGCCTGCACTCGCACCGTCCCTTACGCCATTTATCACAGCCCCGTCGGTGTCAACCCAACCCGCTGTGACCAACGATGAAGACGACTATGGAAACCGCTTCGACACCATCCACTGCACGCCAAGACTCCTCCATGATACCCTGGACGCAGACGATGGCGTGCTCCATGGAATCATCGTGGACGGCGAACGTTTCCGCCTCTCGGAACGCTTTCTCAAGAGCATGGCCACCCGCTTGAAGGTCCCTTTCGCGGTCTTCAATCTCTTCACCCCGCTGGAGGTCATCCACCGAGCCGCTGAGCGTGCCCCTGAAATGTCCCTGCGCCTCACCCTCGACCACTCCAAGAACGAGGCACTCGCACTGGTCGAGGACAAAGGCAATGTCCTCCCCATCGCACAGGTCACAAGCATCCTTCGCCAGGACACGCGTCTGAAGAAACTCGAGTATAACACAGGCGTGCTGGAAGCCACTCTTGACATTAACGAAGGATGGGAGATTCCAGGAGACAGCGATTATCGCGTCCAACTCAGCTGCCAGATTCCTGTGGACGGGCTGGGACAGCCTGAAATCAACCTCGCCACCTTCCGCCTCGTCTGCAGCAACGGCGCCGTCGCCCAGGAGAGCAGTTTCCACACCAAGATGGAAATCAAGGACAACAGCGGTCTGCACTTCTCCAAGCTCCTCAAGTCCTTCAACAACCGCAATGGCATGGAGTTGCTCCATCAGCGCCTGCTTGACGCCAACCAGACCAAGGCCTCCGTGAATGAATTGATGGAGGTGGACAGCCTGTTGCGCCGCACCGTCTCCGATCGCAAGAACCAGGTTCTCCTGCGCGAGCAACTCCTCACCTTGGGAGACAACCCGTGTGCACAGTACGGCGTCACCGACCTCAACAACATCGCCGAGAAGAAGCGTCCGCTCCTTCCTGTGGGCTGTTCCGTAGCTGACCTGCTGAATTTCGTCTCCGAACTGGGCACCCACCACCGCCCGTTGCTCAGCCGCACTGAGCCATTGTCGGTCTTCCACGGCCGCATGCTTGCCAAGAGCTTCGACTTGGAAGACATGTACAAGAATTCGGTGCCCGCCCGCAGTTTCCACCTCAACAGCATCAACTTCACGGAAGCTCACGCCTAATGGAATACCAATTCCGCCAATATCAAGAGGACGCAGTCAACGCCTGCCTGGAACGTTTCGACCAGGCGGGCCTCAAGTCCATAATGCTCGAATCCCCTGTGGGTTCCGGCAAGACACTCATGGCGCTTCAGATCATTGAGCGCCTCCAGAAACGTCTCGGTCGGCGGCTCCGTGTGAACTGGGTCGCCCCACGCCACCATCTGCTCCAGCAGGTCATGCAGGTCAACCAGGACCTCAACCGCGAGGACATCCACCCCGTTTCGCTCTTTGAGAAATACCCTCCCACCGCCGATTTCGTCGTCCTCGACGAGGCACACCACGAAGCCACCCAGTCCTGCGTCCTTCTCTACGAGAAGATGCACAACCAGTGGACTCTCGGCCTCTCAGCCACGCCGCTTCGCACCGACCGGATGAAACTCTCCTTCCAGGATACCGTCTCCACCTGCTCCATCGGACGGCTCATCCGCGACGGCTACCTGAGTCCCTTCCATTCCTATCTGCTTCCGCACTACGACACCGCCACCGTCGCGGAATGCCTGCTCAAGGAGCCGCAGCGTTGGGGCAAGAGCCTCGTCTTCTTTCCCACCATCCGCGAGTGTTTCGAGTTTCAGGAGCGCCTCCACGAAGGCGGAATCGCCTGCGAAGTCGTCACGGCCGAAAGCGACAAGGATCGCCAGCTGGAGGAGTTCGTCTCCAACCGCGTCAAGGTGATCGCCAATGTCCTGATGCTGACCGAGGGCTTCGACCAGCCGGACGTCCAGAGCATCTTCGCCCGAGACGCCTCGCGGCTACCCACCATCCAGATGTGCGGGCGTGGTCTGCGCCGCGCCCCTGGCAAGAGCCAGTGCAACATCGTGCAGAGCTGTGACACGCCATATCTCTTCGAGAAGGTCGCACCGGCCCAAAATGCATTCCGTATGATGGGAGGGAAATGGCTCGCATTGCGAGACGGGACCGCAGAGATCAACTCCACCCTCGCCCGAAGCCTCGAACTTCTGGCCTGGAAGGCAGGTGGTTTACCGAGAGGCAATGCGACCACAACGCAACAATCGCCGCGCGCCGCCGCCATCAATTCCTCCGAATACTACCAGACCTTCGGCTTTATCTATCGCGAACTCTATGAGATCGTGCAGCTCTGCAACCGGACCTGCTGGGAGGGGACCCTGCCACCTTGTGCCATCACGGTTACGCGCCAGGCGCAAATCAACCAAGACCCTATTGCCTTCGTGCCCAAGCGCACCATCGTCAACGGCATCACCTACCCCGCGCTATGCTTCAATCTCGCAAAATGCGACCCAATGGAGCCATCCGTGCTCCTGGCAGAACTCCTCCACGCCATGACCCATCTTTGGCAACACACCCAGGGACAACGAAATGGTCACGGGAAGGAATTCTACCAGGAACTCGACCGCATTGGGCTGGAAATCCCCAGCGACGGTGCGCCAAACTTCCATCGGGACGGCGAGGCCGGCACTGTGTGCCACGCCATTCAGAAGCGCTACCCCGGCCTTAGCGCGGATCTCCACCGCCTGAATGTCACCCGCCTCCGCCCGCCACGCCAGGGGGACCTCTCCTTCTTCGCTCTCCAACTCCAGCGTCCTGCCTAAACACTCAGATTCGTTTGCGGACGAGATACAAAGGATAATATTGAGATGACTGAAAATTGAATCCATGAATTGCGGTGTTCAAAACACCGCATTCCGTCGGCGAGACACCGACGCTTTATGCTTTACAGAAGCTCACGGATCTAGGTGAAAGATATGGATGCCAAAGGCAGTTGAGGATGGAGCGAGGTGAAACGATTTATTAACAATCTTTTTATAATCTTTATTGTCGGTTCTGAAAGTCGATCGACCATCGTTGTTGTTTCGGGATGACTTCCGCCACCTCGAACCGCTGTCGAGACCGCCTGCTCCAGAGAAAAGGCTGATGATATCTATTTTTTTTCCAAAAGACATTTTTCTTTTTTGAGAATCAGCGTATGCACTTTCTCAAATTGACTTTCAGTCACTGGATAGACTGTTTCAGAGCACCAGGGATGACCAAAGTTGTTCGCATGATT
>JAFXSU010000157.1 GCA_017525435.1 Victivallales bacterium | reverse complement strand
GGCGAGAAGATCACACGTCTGGCGGAATGGACCACCAAACGAGAACTGCCCCTCGTGATTGTGACCGCCTCCGGCGGAGCCCGCATGCAGGAGGGTGCCCTCTCGCTGATGCAAATGGCCAAGACGGCCGGAGCGATCATGCGCCATGACGAGGAGGGCTTGCCGCTCATCATCATTCTCACCAATCCCACGACTGGCGGGGTGACCGCGTCCTTTGCCTCACTCGGAGACATCATCCTGGCCGAACCACAGGCCCTCATCGGCTTTGCTGGCCAGCGTGTCATCGAGCAAACCACCCATGAGAAACTCCCTGAAGGTTTTCAACGCGCTGAATATCTCCTGAAGCATGGCTTCATTGACGCCATTGTGGAACGCAAGGACCTCCGCGCCACCCTCTCCAGGCTGCTACGGGATTTCGAGCGCTGATCCACCTTTCACTTATGCGTTATACTCCGCAAATCCATAGGTTCGACCGCGAACTGCCCAAATTGCCACCGGTGGACTGGCAAAACGGCGTGCTTTTGCGTTCAACCAACTGGCTGGGCGACTTGATGATGACCTTGCCTGCCACCTGGCAACTCAAATGCGCCCTCCCCGCCGATGTGCCACTGTGGGTATTTGCGCCAAAGCACCTCGCCCCTGTCTGGCAGGCGGCACCATGGATTGACGGAGTGATCCCTTTTGCATCGCACCACCCTGAAGCCAATGAACGTGCCGAAGTCAAAGCACGGGGCTTCGGCTTGGGTATCGTGATGCCAAATTCCTTTGGCTCCGCCTGTGACCTCTGGCGCTGCGACATACCTCGCCGTCTCGGACGCGCAGGCAATTTGCGGTCACTCCTGTTGACTGACCGGCTGCCCGCCTGGAAACGAGGTGAAGGCGAAGGGAAATGGCATCAGCTTTCCTATTATTTGGAATTGATGAGCGTAGTCGGGACGGTGAAATTCACTGCCGAGTGTCCGCCACTCGAGGTCTCTGCCGAACCGGCGGGCCGTGTCGGCATCCATCCAGGTGAAAAGTGGCTGGCAATTGCCCCCGGCGCGGCCTTCGGTCCCGCCAAGCAGTGGCCGGCCGAGAATTTCGCCGTGGTCGCACGTGACCATATCGACCGAGGCGGAAAGGTGGTGCTTGTGGGCACCCCAAAGGAGTCTCACCTGGCAAAAGAGATTTGCCGGATTGCCCCGAAAGCCTTGGACCTTACTGGAAAAACCAACTTGCCGGAATTGATGAGCATTTTGCAGAATGTGGACAAGGTGGTCGCCAACGACTCCGGACCAATGCACCTTGCCGCAGGACTAGGCACGCGCGGTGTCGCGCTCTTCGCTTCCACGGACCCAGTTGCCACGGGACCACTTGGCGCACCCTGGGAGCTGTTGGTCTCCACGGCAGAATGCCGACCGTGCTTTCAGCGGGAGTGCCCCTGGGCAGGAGTCATCCGATATCGTTGCATGCGTGAACTCACACCGCAGAATGTTCTTGAAGTCCTAAACAATATCCTGAATCCTTGAATTTTAGGTGGATGTACTGCCGGCACCCTCGCCGACAGAAAATGCGTTGTGCTGGTGCCCCGCCAGCACAAAGTAAAATTCACGGATTCAGGAATATGTGATAGCACTCGCTAGCCTTTCGCCCAATAAGGCACCTTCACAGGGGAATATAGCCAAAAGCAAAGCGACGGGTCTTGTTCTTTGAACAAGAGTCCGTCGCTTTATTGTAAGTCGTTCGAAGAGTTATGCTTAGTCGCGAGGAGCAGGGATCGCGTCTTTAGCTTCCTTGTCGGAAACCGTCTCCACTTGGTCGCCGTGACGGATAATCACCTGGCCAGCCGCGACTTCTTTCAATGCGATGTCGAGGAAGCTGGTCTGATTGTCACCTGGCATCATGGGAATCAACCGCTGATAGCCGTTGGCCAGCTGACTGGCACGCTTGGCAACTCCGCCAATGAACAGACGGATGTCGAATTCCTCGCCAAATTCGGCGGCAAGGTCTTTTGCCTTGGCAATGGCGGCCTGCAGATATTCTTCGTTCATGGAAAACTCCTTTCGGGGAAAAGCCCCAAGCTATGGTAAATGTAAAACGCCTTAATATAATCTCTGAATCGCAGTTAGCAACCGTCCGCAAAATTGCAATTATAGTATGATGTTTACATAGCGAACCAATTTTTCGTGCAACGAATCTCCATTCGCAAGCAAAGTTTCCATGTCTGACCTCAACACCGAAGCACTTCTATATCATTCCGAGCCAACTGCGGGTAAACTCGTGGTGAACGCCTCGAAACCCTGTCAAACACAGCACGACCTCGCTCTGGCCTACACGCCTGGTGTCGCCAAGCCCTGTCTGGAGATTCAGGCGAAACCCGCCGACGTCTATAAATACACCGGCAAGGGCAATTTCGTTGCGGTGGTCTCGGACGGAACCGCCGTGCTCGGCCTGGGAAACATCGGTCCAGCCGCCGGACTCCCCGTGATGGAAGGCAAATGCGTGCTCTTCAAACGCTTCGCAGATATTGACGCCATGCCACTGTGCCTCACCAAGGTCTTCGGACCTGATGGCAAGACCGATGCCGACAAACTCATCGCCATGGTCGAAACCCTCGAACCCACCTTCGGAGGAATCAATCTGGAGGACATCGCCGCGCCAGCGTGCTTCAAGGTCGAGACCGAACTCCAGAAGCGCATGGGCATCCCTGTCTTCCATGACGACCAGCACGGCACCGCCATCATCTCGCTGGCCGCACTGCTCAACGCCGCGCAACTCACCGGAAAGAAACTCTCCGAGATGAAGGTCGTCGGCAACGGCGCGGGCGCGGCTGGCCTGGCATGCCTCGAATTCTACATCCGCATGGGCGTGAAGCGCGAAAATGTCGTGGTCTGCGACTCCAAAGGCGTCATCACCCGCCAAAATGCATCCAATCCCGCAAAACTCGCCGTCGCAACTGACCGCACGGATGTGCACAGTCTGGCGGACGCACTCAAGGGCGCAGACCTCTTCCTGGGCTGCTCCGTGGGCAACTGCGTGACACCGGAGATGGTGAAATCCATGGCAAACGGCGCCGTTGTCTTCGCGATGGCAAACCCCGTGCCCGAAATCATGCCAGAACTGGCGGTCGCCGCAGGCGCGACGGTTGTGGGCACCGGCCGTACCGACTTCCCGAACCAGATCAACAACGTCCTAGGCTTCCCCGGAATCTTCCGCGGTGCCCTCGATGTGCGTGCAAAATCCATCACCGTCGGAATGCAGCTTGCTGCCGCCAAGGCACTTGCGGAATTGGCTCAGATGCCTGTCGAGGGCAAGGTACGGGAGGCATTGGAACGCTCCTACCCAGAGGATGCCGCAAAGGGCATCTTCGATGGGCAGAACCCGTTGAAGCCCAGCTATGTGATTCCCAAGCCCTTCGACCCGCGCGTGGTGCCCCACGTCGCACGATTTGTCGCAAAGGCCGCCATGGACGAAGGCGTTGCGCAAGCCACCATCTCCGACCTCGATGCATACGAAGTGGCGACCACGGAAAGAATTAGCAATTAGAAATTAGAAATTGGAAATTAGAAATAGGAAAATCAAACCATGATTGACGTCAAAATCCTCCGCGAGAATCCCGAACTGATCAAGAACAACTGCGCGAAGCGCGGATACGATGTGGACATCGATGCGCTCCACGACCTTGATCAGCAGTACTTGAAATTGATTAAAGAGACCGAGGACCTGCGCGCCGAGCGCAACCGCCTCTCCAAGGAATGCAAAACCGATGAGGGCGCCCGCACCAAGGTCAAGGAACTCAAGGTCACTTTGAGCGAAAAAGAGACGCTGATGGAAGAAATCAAAGCGCAGGTCGAGGAGAAGCTCACCTGGCTGCCGAACTTCCAGGCACCCGACACCCCGGACGGCGAGAGCGATGCGGACAATGTTGAAGTCAAGGTAGTTGGAACAAAACCGAATTTCGATTTCAAGCCGCGCGACCATCAGGAGATCGGCGAGATTCTGGGCATCATCGACACCCAGCGCGGCGCGAAGGTCGCGCAGTCCGGCTTCTACTACTGGGTGGGCAAAGGCGCCATCCTGACGCAATCGATGTATTTCTGGGCGCAGAAGGAACTGGTGAAGCGTGGCTTCACGATGATGATGTCCCCCTGCGCAGCCAAGGCGCGCACGCTCTTCGGTACCGGCTACCTCCCCTTCTTCAAGGACCAGATCTACGCCATCGGCAACGAGGACCTCTGCCTCATCGGAACCGCCGAGCAGACACTCGTCGGCTTCCATGCGGATGAGACGATGGACGCCGCCGAGCTCCCCGAACGCCTCACCGCCTACACGCCCTGCTTCCGTACCGAAGCGGGTTCCTACGGCAAGGAGGCCCGCGGCATTTTCCGCGTCCACCAGTTCCACAAGGTGGAGCAGATCATCTTCTGCAAGCCGGAGGACTCTCCCGCATGTCATGAAGAGTGCCTCGCCAACGAGGAGTATCTCCTGCAGCAACTCGGCGTGCCCTACCATGTGGTGAATGTCTGCATCGGAGACCTCGGCGCACCCGCCTACAAGAAATACGACTGCGAAGCGTGGTTCCCAGGCTACAACGGCTACCGCGAGATCACCAGCAACTCCAACCTTACTGACTTCCAGAGCCGACGACTGAACATCCGCTACAAGGACGCAGAGGGAAACCGCGGCTTCGTCCACACCATCTCCGCCACCGGACTGACCGACCGCGTGGTCTGCGCAATTCTGGAGAACAACCAACGCGCCGACGGCAGCGTAGTGGTACCCGAAGTCCTTCGCCCCTACACGGGCTTCGAGGTCATCGAGCCGCCCAAGAAATAATACATAAACTCATAATTCATAATGCGTAGCGCATAATCACGGAGCCATACGCGTTGATCCGAATGATTTTACGAATTGCGCATTACGAATTGCCAAGATGCTCCAGATTGCCCACCAGCGATTTACCTGCCAGGAATGCGGTCGGTGCTGCCGACGCTTCCTGGTGCCGGTGACTCCGCTAGAGATCGAGGCAATCGCCAAACTTCCCTGGCCGCCCGGCGAATGCCCGACCAGGGATTTTTATTGCAGCATCCATGGGCACGCATTCTTCCGTCACGACGCCCAAAACGGTGATTGCGTCTATCTGGACGAGCATTCCCACTGCCGGATGCACGCGGTCTTCGGCGCAAAGTGCAAGGCACTCTCCTGCCGCGCCTACCCCTTCGAGTTCTTGGCGACCTTTCCCGGCGAGGTAACCGCCGCCGCACGCTACGACTGCCCCGCCGTCCTCGCAAATTCAGGACATCACACCGAGCACTACCGCAGTGACCTCGAAGAAATCCTTCAGGACTCACAACTGCATCTGGGGAAAGGTTTTACCGCTGAAGAACTGGACGGTCTTACCCGCGAAAGCATTCTCGTGCTTTGCGAATTTCTGCGCAAGTCCATCTTCGAACCAGACATCCCTGTCAATGCCCTCCGTGAATTGGCACGGCGTTTGGAACGCCTGGGGCGCCCATTCGTCAATGACGTGGAGACACTGAAGACCGTCCTGCCGTCCATGCGAGACAAGGCACTGCGTGAGACTCCGCCCGCCACCCCAGGCCGCACCTGGCCGGAACGCATCCGCATTCGCTCAAAGCTTCTGAACTGCCTGCGCTACGATTGCCAGACCGGCGACTTCTCCTGGAGGACGCGACTGCGGCAAGCCACCTTGGCTCTGAAACTCTTTACGGGACACGGCAATCCAAACGATTTCGACTCCCGACAGCCCGACAGCCCGTTTGCCAAGGCGCGGATCTTCGATGCTAAAACATGGTCCACGCCCGTTTCACCGGAGGTTTGGGACTCTCTGCGACGCTGCCTCGCCACACGACTGGAGTCCTTGCAGTTCTTCGGACGCGCCTACTACGGCGCAACTTTCTTCAAAGGACTGGATGAATTGCTTGAAATCGCAGACTCTGCACTCGCATTGGCTCGTCTCAACGCCGCCGCCACACATCTCGGACACCTCGAACCCGCCGATGGAGACTATGCTGTTGCATTAATCGACCACTGCCATGGGAAAATTAGCAATTAGCAATTAGTAATTAGCAATCAACGGCTAACGGACAGAGTCACCTCCACCTCACTGCTTCGCTTGCCATTTCTATGGCACCGGGCATAATTGCGCATTACGCATTACGAATTACGAATTGTCCATCATCATCGCGGCCGGCGGTTCCGGCACACGCTTCGGCGGAGAAAAGCTCCTGGCGGATTTTCGCGGGATGCCGCTCTTCTGTCATTGTCTGCGAAATTTCGATGCGCCGAGACGACAGTTCATTTTGGCAGTCCCAGCAGGCAGCCGTCCTGAATATAATTTAAAAATATCATCATATTTATCTAAATTCAAAGGAGATATTACATTAGTAAATGGTGGAAAAACCCGAATGGAGTCGATTGCCAACGCCTTTGCGCTTCTGGAGAACCAGCCGACAATTCCGGAGTTCATCGCCATCCATGATGCGGCGCGTCCACTGGCCTCCGCAGAGTTGTTGGAGCATTGTTTGGATGTCGCACGAGAAACTGGTGCGGCAATTTCCGCACATCGTGTCACCGACACAATCCATTCCGCTCCAGACGGAATTTGCATCCATGGAACGCCTTCACGCGAAAGCCTTTGGGCAGCCGAGACTCCGCAGGTTTTCCGCACCGAACTCTACGCCCGGGCACTCCGCGAAACCGACTGGCACGCCAATCCTCCCACGGACGACGCATCGCTGGTGCGACGCCTCCCCGGCGTTTGCGTAAAACTCGTCGAGAACTCCACCCCGAACCCCAAAATCACCTACCGCCATGACCTCGTTACCTACGAAAACCTCTAATGATTTGGGCTTCGGCGCCTTCCTCGCCACGCTCTTCCTGGGGGCCTTCAACGACAACCTTTCGAAGATGCTTGTCATCTGCTATGGCACCGACCGCTTGGGCGCCTCCTCAATGCAAGGCTCCAGCTTCCTTTCGCTTGCCGCAGCGTGTTTCATCTTGCCCTATCTGCTTTTTTCCTTCTTGGCCGGACATCTCGCCGACCGTTATGCGAAGAAAACCGTGATGGTCTGGACGAAGGTCGCGGAAATCGTCATCATGCTCATAGGCATGGAGTTGGCACGGCGTCAAATGGTCTATCCACTGCTGGCAGTCCTTTTCTGCATGGGTGCTCAGAGCGCCTTTTTCTCGCCTGCCAAATACGGCTTCCTGCCCGAAACCACCCCCACCGCCGGACTTTCCCGCGCCAACGGCTACACCCAGTTGGCGACCTTCCTGGCCATCATCCTCGGCGGACTCTGCGGCGGTGTGATTTACAGTTGGTGCAACGGTGTTCTCCACCAAGGCTTCGCGATCTGCGTGGCAGTTGCCATTTTAGGC
>JAFXSU010000156.1 GCA_017525435.1 Victivallales bacterium | reverse complement strand
GCCTCAAATCAAACGCATCAAGGTTAATCGCAAGCAAAACGTCACGCGGGGCTCATTTGTTGGGATGTGAGTTTTTCACACGCGCGCGAAAATATTGCGGGAAAAGAGAAAAATCTTTATCAAGATATTACATTAATGACTTGTAGAAATATCTTTTCACTTTCAGTCAGGAGTTGTCCGATGCGTCGAGTATCATCCATCCTGTCCATCCTCATCTTGTTTCTATGCAGTCTTCTGACCTGTCAGGCCTCGTGGTGGTGGCCGTTCAAGAAGAAAGCGCCCCGCTACGAGCCGCCGGAAGTCCATCAGACAGGGAAATTCATCACTCCTGTGCAGGTGGACCCCAGCAAGACAATCCATGAGAAACGCACGCATGAGGATCCCGTTTCCATTGAGAAACTGGAGGAGCTGGCCAAGAAAGGCAACACCAATGCGCAGCTCACCCTGGGGAAGATTTATTTCGATGGCAGTGCCGGTGCAAAGCAGAATTACCACAAAGCGTTCCGGTATTTCGAAGAAGCCGCCAAAAATGGGAATCCGCAGGCGATGTATAACGTGGCCATCTGTTATGACGGCGGATTCGGTGTTCGCAAGGCATCCATCGAAAAGTGCCTGGAACTCTATCGTCGAGCGGCTGAGGCAGGAGTGCCGGAGGCACAGCTGAAGAGCGCTGTGTTCGCCGAGGCACAAGGCAAACCCGAACTCGCTTTTCGCTATTACAAAATGTTGGCGGACGCCGGCGACACGCCATGCAAACTCCAGGTCGCACTTTTTCTTCTGAACGGCTATGGCGTCGAAGCAAATCCAGAACAGGCCGTGCAATACCTCCTGGAAGCCGCACAGGACGGCAATACCCGCGCACAAATCCAACTGGCCGACTGCTATCAGCAGGGCATCGGCGTGCAGCCAGACTACCAACAAGTCGCCAGTTGGCTCACTTTGGCGGCGCACGAAGGCGACCCCGAAGCCCAAGCCAAACTCGGCACTTGCTACGAACGCGGGCTCGGCGTGAATCAAAACGCCGAAATGGCCTTCTATTGGTATAAAATCAGCGCCGAGGCCAAATACGCCACTGGACAGTATCTGCTGGGAAACTGCTATCATGACGGCTACGGCACCAGCGTCAATCTCCCGCTCGCCTTTGAAAACTACACGCTAGCCGCCGAGGCTGGCGATACGATGGCGCAGCTCGCGCTGGCACGCGCATATCAACGCGGAGAAGGCACCCAAATGGATCCCAACCAGGCTATCCGCTGGCTTACTCGCGCGGCCGACAGCGGTCTTCCCATCGCTCAGGCACGCCTCGGAAGTCTTCTTTTCATTGGCACGGACACAATACCCGCCAATCCGACTCGTGCCCAACAACTTTTGGATGAGGCGGTTGCGTCCGACGACCCTATCGCAATCATTCAAGTCGCGCTCTGCTACCTCAATGGCGAGGGCGTGGCTATAAATCGTCCTCGCGCCAGCGCGCTGCTCCAGCGTGCCGCAAATCTGGGCAGTTCTGAGGCGATTGAGCTTCAGAAGACCTTCTTTCCAGATTAATCTCTACGGAGTTTCATCATCAGTTACCATGAACCAAAAAATCACTGTCCGTACCCTGCGTGAACTCAAGGCACGTGGGGAAAAAATCCTGATGCTCACCGCCTACGATGCATGCACAGCCGCCTGGGCAGAGGCGGCCGGCGTGCCAACCATCCTCGTCGGCGATTCGATGGGCAATACTGTGCTGGGCTACTCCAACACCCTTCCCGTCACCCTGGAGGAGTCTTTGCTTCATACTTCTGCGGTCCGCCGAGGTGCGCCAAACGCCTTCGTCATCGGCGACATGCCGTTTATGAGCTACCAGATCTCCATCGAGGAAGCCGTGCGAAATGCAGGTCGATACCTCAAGGAGTGCGGAGCGGATGCCGTGAAGCTGGAGGGTGGGCGCGACATGCTCCCTGTCATCGAACGGCTGGTCACCGTCGGCATCCCCGTTGTCGGCCACATCGGTCTGCTCCCGCAATCCGTGCTTAAAGACGGCGGATACCGCCTGCACGGCAAAGCCGCCGCAGAGGCCAAGGCACTGATTTCCGACGCAAAGGCGCTGGAGAAAGCCGGCGTCTGCATGATGGTATTGGAGGGTGTTCCCCGCGAACTGGCCGCTGACATCACCTTCCAAGTCGCCACGCCGACCATCGGCATCGGCGCAGGCGCGGGCACCGACGGTCAAGTGCAAGTCATCGCCGACCTACTCGGCCTCAATGCGGGCGGCTTCACCCCGAAGCATGCCAAACGCTACGCCGAACTCGGCGAGACCGCCATCGCCGCTATCCGTCAGTATGTCGCTGAAGTCACTCATGGCGACTTCCCCGACAATGCACACTCCTCCAGCAACCAACCGAAATCGTAGTTTTCTACAGTTTCATCCGCATCCTGAGGCATCTTAGGAACTCGTTCATTAATAGAGACATGGAACTTTGTACTACAGTTGAAGCCATCCGCGAGAAAGTCACCGTCTGGAAGCTTTCCGGGCAGCGCATCGCGGTCGTTCCCACCATGGGGTTCTTGCATGAGGGGCATCTCTCGTTGATGCGCATCGCGCGCCAGAATGCCGACCGCGTGGTCACCACCATCTTTGTGAACCCCACCCAATTTGGTCCGACCGAAGACTTGGAGAAGTACCCGCGTGACCTGAAACGCGACCAGCAACTCTGCGAAGAGGTCGGCGTGGACGCCATCTTCCATCCTACCCCTGCCGAGATGTATGCGCCAGACTTCTCCACCTGGGTCACAGAAGAAAGCCTCTCCCAGACACTCTGCGGTGCCTTCCGCCCCATCCATTTCCGCGGTGTCTGCACCGTCTGCCTCAAACTCTTCAACATCACATTGGCGGACGTGGCGGTCTTCGGGCGCAAAGACGCCCAGCAGGCGCTTGTCATCGAACGGATGGTTCGTGACCTTAACATCCCCATCCAAATCATCCAGGCCCCTCTTGTTCGCGAAGCTGACGGCTTGGCGCTCTCCTCCCGCAACAAATACCTCTCTGCCGAAGAACGCACCCGTGCACTGGCACTTTCCCGTGGACTTCGTTCCGCGCAAGCCCGCTACGAGGCAGGCGAACGCAACGCCCAAGCTCTCAAGGATGCCGTACTCCAGGTACTCCGTCCCGAAGCCGACTCCATCGACTATGTGGATGTGATGGCCCGTGCCACCCTCCGCCCCATTGAGACCGTTGACCAGCCCGCTCTGCTGGCCATTGCCGCCTACATCGGAAAAACTCGCCTCATCGACAACCTCTTCCTGGATTAGGCAGACAATTTGTTTCGCGCACGTCTGTAGCGAAAATTCTGGATTCGAGGGACTTCCTCTATTTTCACCTTCCACCATTAACCTCTCGTTTTGTCATCTCCGCACGACATCCATCTTGAGCCACCCGTGCCAGGCAGCCGCGTTTCGCCAACGCCTGTAATGCACCCGTGGGGGCATGGTGTCGTCCAAGCCACGCCGAAGTTCGCAACGGCCACCCAGCCACAGCTATTCCCGACAGGGAAGCCTAGCCGTCTGCGCATCTTGATTTTAGGCGGTAGTGGCTTCCTGTCCGGGGATTTGGCACGCCGTGCTGTACAAGCGGGGCACCAAGTCACCATTGTCACCCGCGGGCAACGCCCAATCCCCGAAGGAGTTGTTGCATTGCATGCTGACCGTGAGCAACCAGGGGAACTGGCCAACGCCATGCAGGAATGGTCTCTCAAGCAGCCTAAGCCCAGCCAGCCCTTCGACCTTGTAGTTGATTTCCTGGCCCGCACTCCGAAGCACATTCAGCAGGACCTCGACCTCTTTTGCGGCACGCCACAAACCCATCTTGTCGTCCTTTCCACTGACCAAGTCTATTCCCCGCAACACCGTACCTTCCCTCAGACCGAAGACCATGCCGTCTTCCTCGAAGACCAATCGGATTTTGCCGAAAAACGGCGCTGTGAGGAATTGCTTCTGCACCAAGACAGCACTTCGCACTGGACTGTCCTGCGCCCCTCCATCGTCCTTGGCGCCGGAGGACGCCTGGACTTTTTCCCGGAGCATCTCCATGATGACATGATGACCGAGCGGCTATGCCGTGAAGAGCCGATCCGGCTGGCGGGCGGAGGGCATTTCCTTTGCCAACCCATCTATGTCGGTGATCTTTCGGAGCTCATCTTGGCCTGCCCTGCCACCGCTGGTGCCGACGGCAAAATCCTTGACTGTCCAGGTCCTGAAACCCTTGAGATCCGACAAATTTTTGAACTGTCTGCCAAGCAACTTGGCAAAGCCATATCCATTACGGAAGCTTCTGTCGCCCAACGGCTAAAAGCTCATCCAGAAGAAGCCCCCTGGCTTTGCCACCGCTTCTACCCGCACGGTCCTCTGCGTCTCAGCGGGCTACCCGTTCCCCACATCGCGCCAGAATGCGCCTTGCGTGAACAGCTCACCTAATGCATTTTCACTAAACATCCTGCTGTCTCTCAATGCTTTCTATTGGCTCCAAACTTACTGTTACCTTTACGGATCTGGCCTTTGGCGGAGAAGGGGTCGCCCGTACGCCTGACGGCATCATATTCGTCCCCCTGACCGCCATCGGTGACGAGGCGGTCATCGAAGTCATTGAAGTCCGCAAAAACTACGCACGTGGAAAACTTGTGGAACTCGTGACTCCAGGACCTGGTCGAACGGAGCCAGTCTGCCCGCATTTCGGCGTCTGTGGCGGTTGCCAATATCAGCATCTTGATTATACCACGGAATTCACCGCCAAGCAGAAGCAACTCCTAGACCTGCTCACCCGCATCGGACGGTTTGAAACTCTCCCTCCCCTGGAGCCAGCTTGTGCCGCCGAATCGCCATACGGATATCGCAACAAGCTCCGTTTCGAAGCCCGCCCCGCCCGTGCGGAAAATGGACGTAAATATGTAGAATACGGATATCTACAGAATGACAATAAGACCTTTTTGAAAGTCACCCACTGCCCTTTGGGGCGTCCCGAGCTGGGCAAACTCCTTCACAAAGCCGTCGGCAGCCAATGGGATCAACATAACGCCCGCCGCCGTGACAACCAGGCACCCGCGCCACTTACCCTCCGTATCGACTCACGCGGCAACGAGGAATTCTACTTCGGCTTTGCCCCTGGCCGCATCTCATGG
>JAFXSU010000155.1 GCA_017525435.1 Victivallales bacterium | reverse complement strand
GTGAACAAGATGCTCACCGCCGAGTCGGTGAAACTCCGCATGGCCACCGGACTCTCTTTCCTGGAGTTCTCCTACCCCCTGTTGCAGGCTTACGACTTCAATACCCTCTGTGAAAAGTTCGGTTGCCTCTGCGAGTTCGGCGGACAGGACCAGTGGGGAAACATCGTCGCCGGCGTGGACCTGACTCGACGCCTCCAGCAAAAGGAGGTCTTCGGCGCCACCTTCCCGCTCCTACTCAAGTCCGATGGCACCAAATTCGGCAAGACCGCCGGCGGAGCCGTGTGGCTCGACGCGAAACGCACTTCACCCTTCGAGTACTATCAATTCTGGCGAAATGTCGATGACGGCGATGTGCAGAAGCTCCTGGGCTACTTTACCGCCCTGCCGATGGACGAAGTGCGCCGCCTGGGCACCCTCCCCTCCCCGCAGATCAACCGCGCCAAGGAAATCCTCGCCTACGAGGCAACCGCATTGGCGCACGGCGCCGACGAGGCGAAGGCCGCATATCTGGCGGCCGGAACCCAGTTTGGCTTCGCGGACCCCGAAGGCCAGATTGAGACTTCCTCTCCCGTCGCAAAAATCACCGCCGCCGACGCCAATGACGCCATTCCGTCCGTGGACCTCCCCCGCGCGGAACTTGGCGACGGCATTGGGTTGTTGACACTTATGGTCAAGGCCGGTCTCTGCGCCTCGAATGGCGATGCACGGCGCCTCATCCTCGGGGGTGGATGCTACATTGGCGAAGAACGCATCTCCGACCCGAAAACAGTCGTCACGCCCGACACCTTCCCTGCCAACGGCGAAATCATGCTCAGGGCCGGCAAAAAGACGCGCAAGCGCATTGTGCTGAAGTAAATTACCGTCTCCGCCGACATCAAGCTCTTAAACCTCCACCTCTAACCTCTAACCTTTAACCTCTAACCTTTTCCGATGAGTAACATCGACCCACGCGCCGCGATTTCCCCTGATGCCCAGCTAGGCGAAAATGTCACCGTCGGACCGTTTGCCGTCATCGGGCCAAAGGTCCAGGTCGGTGACAACTGTGTCATCGGACCGCATGTGAATCTCTCCGGACGCACCACCATCGGGCGCGGCACCAAGATCCATGTCGGCGCGAACATCGGCGACGAGCCGCAGGATCTCCACTACGAAGGGGCGGACTCCTATACCGACATCGGCGAGGAATGCGTCATTCGCGAATATGTAACCATCCACCGCGGAGTCGAGGAGGACTCCCACACCCGCGTGGGCAACCGCGTTATGCTGATGGCCTTTTCACATCTGGGGCACAACTGCCAGCTGGCCGATGACGTGGTGGTGGCCAACGCCTCGCTCTTGGCCGGACGTGTCGAGGTCGGCTACCACGCCTTTATCAGCGCCCAGGTGATGGTCCACCAGTTCTGCCGCATCGGCACCCTCGCCATGGTCGGCGGAGGCAACGCGATTCTTCAGGACGTGCCGCCATATTCCCTCGTGCAGTTTGCCGTGGTCCGCGGACTCAATGCCGTTGGCGTGAGACGCGCCGGATTCTCCGCCGAAACGCGCCAGGCGCTCCAGGACGCCATCCATGCGACCTGCTTCGAAGGGCTTTCCCGCCCCAACGCCATCGCCAAGATTCGTGGCGAACTCCCACAACTCCCTGAAATCATCGCCTTCGCGGACTTTTTGGAGGGCTCCAAGCGCGGCATCATGCCTGGTCTCGGAACCAAACACAATACCGAAGAATAGCCTTATGGCTCACCTGCCAAAGATAATCCAAGCAATTGGCTTATTGTAAATTGCGAATTATCTGCTATATTATAGAACTTTACCCTTTTGATTTTACTCTTTTCTTCGACGAATGCCCCGCGAAGCCACCATCCAAAGAGAAACCAAGGAGACCAAGGTCGCTATCCAGCTTAACCTGGACGACGGCCCGGCGGACAATTGTCTCGCCACGGGACTCCCGTTCTTCGACCACATGCTCAACGCGATGGCGCGCCACGGGCACTTCGCCCTGAAAATCAACGCCACGGGCGACCTTGAAATCGACCCGCACCACACCATGGAGGACATCGGACTCGCGCTTGGCCAGGCGTTTAAGAACGCCCTTGGCGACAAGCGCGGGATCACTCGATTCGGCAGCGCCGCCATTCCGCTGGACGAGGCGCTCGCCCGTGTGGTCATCGACCTCTCCGGACGCCCCTTCCTTGCATGGCGATGCAATTTCCCCGAGGCGATGGCTGGCGGAATCAGCCACCGGCTCTTCCACGAGTTCTTCCAGGCGCTGGCAAACACCGCAGGCATGACACTTCACATTGACCTGCTCGCCGGTGACGAAAACCACCACTGCCTCGAAGCCATCTTCAAGGCCTTCGGCCGTGCCATTCGCATGGCGGTCGCCATCGACCCCGCTTTGGCGGACGAATTGCCGTCCACCAAGGGCGTGCTGGAGTAACTCATTGAATTCCAAGAATTTTGCGAATGTATAATCATTCGCGGTAAAACATAGGACCTTTCATCATGGATGCTTTAGAAGCATTGCAAACCTCTCGCCACAGCGCGGCCCATGTCATGGCCGCCGTGATTCAAAAACTCTGGCCCGATGTGAAATTCGACATCGGCCCCGCCACTGCCGACGGCTTCTACTACGACTTTGACATGGAGCACCACCTGGTGCCCGAGGACCTCAAGACCATTGAGACCGCCATGCGCAAGATGATCGGCCAGAAGGTCCCCTTCGTGCGAAGTGAAGTCTCCCGTGAAGAGGCACGTAAGTTCTTCGAGGAGAAAGGCCAAATCTACAAGCTCTCGCGCTTGGACGACATTCCCGAGGACGGCGTGATTTCCCTCTATACCTGCGGAGATTTCGTGGATCTCTGCCGCGGACCGCATGTCGAGAACTCCAGCCAAATCGGCGCGGTCAAGCTGCTCGGCATCGCGGGTTCCTACTTCCGCGGCAACGAGAAGAACAAGATGCTCCAGCGCATCTACGGCACCGCCTTCCCCTCCAAGGCCGAACTGGACGCATATCTCCAGCGTGTCGAGGAAGCCAAGAAACGCGACCACCGCAAGATTGGCGTCGAGATGGAGCTCTTCTCCACCCACGAGGAAATCGGCCCCGGATTGATTTGCTGGCACCCCATGGGCGCCCGTATCCGCAATACCATCGAGACCTTCTGGCGCGACGCGCACTACCGGAACGGCTACGAGCTGGTTTACACCCCGCATGTCGGCCGCGCGAACCTCTGGGAAACCTCCGGGCATCTGGGCTTCTATAAGGAGAACATGTACTCCAGCATGGACATTGACGGCGACCCCTACTACGTCAAGCCCATGAACTGCCCCTTCCACATTGAAATCTACAAGACCAAGCCGCGCTCCTACCGCGAGCTGCCCTGCCGCTGGGCCGAATTCGGCACGGTTTACCGCTATGAGAAGGCCGGCGTCCTGCACGGGCTCATGCGAGTCCGCGGCTTCACGCAGGATGATGCGCACATCATCTGCACGCCCGAACAGATCATGGATGAAATCCGCGAGGTCATCCGGTTCTCCATGTACATCTGGAAGTGCTTCGGCTTCAAGGAAATCAAAGCGTACCTCTCCACTCGCCCCGCAAAGGCAGTCGGCGCCCAGGAGAAGTGGGACAAGGCCACTGAGGCACTGCTGGCCGCCATCAAGGCGGAAGGAATGACCTACGAAGTGGACGAGGGCGGCGGAGCCTTCTACGGCCCCAAGATCGACCTCAAGGTCAAGGACGCCATCGGCCGCGAGTGGCAGACCTCCACCATCCAGTTCGACTTCAATCTGCCCGAACGCTTCAACCTCGAATATGTCGGTGCCGATGGCCAGCGCCACCAGCCCTTCATGGTGCACCGCGCACTCCTGGGTTCCCTGGAGCGCTTCTTCGGCATCCTCATCGAGCACTACGCCGGCGCCTTCCCGACCTGGCTGGCTCCCGAACAGGTCCGCGTCCTCTCCATCTCCGAGAAGTTCGCCGACTACGCCAAGCAGGTCGAAGCACAGCTCCGACAGGCCGGACTGCGCACCTCCGTGGATGTCGCCGCAGACCCCATCGGCGCCAAAATCAAGGCCGCCGGACTCCTGCGCACCCCATACCTCCTCGTCGTTGGTGAAAAGGAAGTCGCCGATGGAACGGTCGCCGTCTCCGTCCGCGACCGCACCAAGGGCAATGGCAAGTACTACCAGAAGGACGCCGTGATGAGCGTCCCCGACTTCCTCGCACGCATTCAGAAAGAGATTGAAGAAAAGTCATAACTTGCTGACAATCAACAAGTTAAAACAAAACACAACTCAGATAGGCTCCCGTGAAGCAACTCAGACCCGGTGATCGTCTCATGCGCGGACGCCAAGTCCGCCTCATCGACCAGAACAATGCCCAGGTCGGCATTGTCTCGTTTGAAACCGCAATGGCGCGTGCCCAAGCCGCCGGCTTGGATCTGGTGCTTGTTCCCTCCAAGGGTGACCCCCAGGTCACCCGCATCATGGATTTCGGCAAATACCAGTATGAGGAGTCCAAGCGTGCCCGCGAAGCACGTCGCGCCCAGCAGCAGCCGAAACTCAAGGAGGTCAAGCTCCATGTCAATATCGACAGCAATGACTTCGCGATCAAACTGCGCAAGGCGCGCGAATTCCTGTCTGACGGTGACAAGGTGCGCGTGCTTCTGACGTTCCGTGGTCGTGAGATGGCCCACAAGGAACTCGGCATGGACGTGCTCAATCGTTTCTTGGGCGAACTGGCCGAAATCTCCACGCCGGACGGTCCGCCCCGCCAGTTGGGCAAGGCCGTCAACGTCACCCTCAGCGTGAAGCCGCAGTTCCGCAAGGAACGCACCGCCAAGCCGGAAAAGCCCGCGCGGGAAGAAAAGTCCTCGACCGAGGAAGCCGCCGCCAACTAACCACTGAAATTTCTAATTTCTAATTGCTAATTGCTAATTGCTAATTAGCATAAGTTTTTGCCATCGCCGTTTTTTCGTTCCGTTGCCATCGGCAGGGCAAAGGGTTTGTTTTCTCTACCCCAGCCCGGACGACATCGGAAAGCGATGGCCAGACCGAGGGACTCATCCCTCCCAACATAGGAAGCAAAACAATGCCTAAGATGAAAACGAGAAAAGCTGCCGCGAAGCGCTTCAAGCAGACCGGTACTGGAAAGTTCATGCACAACCGCGCGGGCGGGCGCCACATTCTGACCAAGAAGAGCGCCAAACGCAAGCGTCGCCTGGGCCAGGTGGCCGAGGTCAAGAGCACCGAGAACAGCCGCATGAAGGCTTGTTTCCCCTACGGGCTGTAGTTCGTGAACCACCAACCATTCAACTTGGAGAGCTAATACAATGAGAGCAACCAACGCCCCCGCTTCCAGAGCCCGCCGCAAGCGCGTGCTCAAAATGGCCAAAGGTTTCCACGGCAACCGCAGCAAGCTGATCCGTATGGCCTATACCGCGACCGATCGCGCTATGAGCTATATGTACATCGGCCGCAAGGACAAGAAAGGCGTCTATCGCAAACTCTGGACCCAGCGCATCAATGCTGCCTGCCGCGCGCTCGAATTCAAGTACAGCTGGCTGATCGACGGCCTCAACAAGGCCAATATCGAAATCAACCGCAAGATGCTGGCTGACCTCGCCGTGACCAATCCCGACGGCTTCAAACAGCTCGTCGAGACCGCCAAGGCCGCCCGCGCCTAACGCTGTATTGCGACAGTGCAAAAAACTCCGCCCGCGACGGGAAAAGTCCCGCTGCGGGCGGTTCTGTTTTCTGGCGATCCTTTGCGCAGCGATTCAGTCATCGCCCATGACTGTTTCAATCACATTGGGATATGCCCACGCCTCAATACGGCAAAAGGGCATTTGGGCCACCGTGGCAACGGTCAGCACAGCCCCTGCCGGCAGGCAAAGCAGCGCCACCGGCAGCGCGTAGAGCGGGCGAACATACGCCATCGCCTTGCTCCGCACCTTCCAGTCCACGGAAATCGGCCCCTCCCAGGTCTTGTCGCCAATGCCGGTCTCCGACATGTCCTCCGGCCGGAAGACGCATATCGTGTCATTCCCCCAGCGAGACGCGCACAGGACTGTGGGATGGTCGCCGGGAACGGAGAGTTTCTGGATTTTATCCGCCAGCCAATCGATTTCCTGGGGATAATTTGGATGACAGGAAAAAACCAGATATGCCGGTGACACCTCTGGCAGAGCACACGCATCATCCTCGAAGGCAACCGCCTGCCCATACCCGTCGGCGTCAATGCACACATGAAGTTTCCTCCAATCACCCTTGAGGACTCCCGCAAAGCAGTAATGGTGCATCTTCCGCCCTTGACGCTCCTCCGTTCCCAGAAAACACCCCGTCAAAAGCTCCGTGTAAAGCTTGCGCCAAGAATCCTGCTTAAACTCCAGCCGCTGCTTATTGGGCGCAACCGCCAACCGATGAAACACCGCCACCGACAGGCAGCCCGAAGTCCCCAGGAGAACCGCCAGCGCCAGAGACACAGTGGCTAGACAAAGAACCCGACGGCATTTGCGAATGGTCATTGGCTTGCTCCGGTTGCATTCTCGTGTTGGAACATCTGTTGTCCCAAATCATAGGTTTGTTCATTTCCAGCGAAATCGCAATCCATGCATACTATACTTCGGTTTTCCGGCCTTGCAGTCAATCTTCCCGAGGAAAATGCTTCCGGACGGATGGTTCGAGCCCCGGCCACTTCATCTCCCGGACGGATTTCGTCGTAAATTGGAGGCAAAGCCCACTTCATACTGATTCGGATGAAATTCTGTATTATAGTATAGCGATTAACCATTTCAGGAGATAGACATGTCCCTCCAGACAACGAAAGTCCCACAGCGCATCGAACTCTTCAACAAGCTGCGCAAAACCAACTATTGCACTTTGCTGGCACTGGCGCTGGCGTTCTTCGCGACGTTCTTCGTCTTCCCCGTATGGCAGATTCTGCGCGGCGGGGTACTGGACAGCGGCGGACACCTGACCGGCTTCTACCTCGCCGAGGTATTCCGCAATCCGCTCTATCGCAGCGGACTAGTCAATTCCTTCGTGATTGCCGCCGGAACCACGTTGCTCTCGCTGCTTTTGGCGTTGCCGTTGGCCTGGCTCTACGACCGCTTCGACTTCTCCGGCAAGGGTGCCTGGAACGGCATACTGATGCTTCCGATGATTCTGGCGCCCTTCGTGGGCGCTCTTGGCATGCAGTGCATCTTCGGACGCTACGGCGCCGTCAACGAGGTCCTTGTGCATCTAGGTTTTATTGCCAAAGGCGCAGAGCCGGACTGGTTTGCCGGCGGACTTCTGGCGGTCATCGTGCTGGAGGCATTGCATCTCTTCCCGATTCTCTATCTGAACCTCGTTGCCGCCTTCGCCAATGTTGACCCGATGCTCCTGGAGGCCGCCTCGGACTACGGCTGCACGGGCTTCCGGCGCTTCTGGAAAATCACCCTCCCGTTGATTCGCCCCGGCATTTTCGCAGGCAGCACCTTGGTCTTCATCTGGTCCTTCACCGAACTGGGCACCCCGCTGATGTTCAACTTCGAGCGTGTCACCGCAGTCCAAATCTATCTCGGACTCAGCGAAATGGGCAACAATCCCATGCCCTACGCGTTGGTCACGGTGATGATGCTCTGCGCAGGAACCGCCTACCTGGTAGCAAAGTGCTGGTTTGGACGCGACGCCTACGCGATGTCCGGCAAGGCCGGCCGTGTCGTGGAGCCCGTGCGGCTCACCGGCTGGCGTAATATCTTGGCAATCATTCCTTTCGCGACAGTCGGACTCATCGGCGTCCTGCCTCACCTGGGCGTGCTGGGCATGGCCGTCGGCAAGGGCTGGTATCGTTCGGTGTTGCCCAATGCACTCACCGCGAGCCACTTCGATGCCGCATTGGGGCACAACCTCACCGTCCCCAGCATCATCAACAGCCTGCGCTATGCGGGCTTCGCACTGGGCATCGCGCTGATTCTGGGCATCTTCATCGCCTGGATCATCGTGCGCGGAAAAGGCCCCGCGCGATGGCTGCTGGACACCTCTGCGATGCTTCCCCTAGCCGTCCCCGGCCTGGTCATGGCCTTCGGCTACCTTGCGATGACGCAGAAGGGCGACTTTTTCCACTTTCTGAACCCCATCGAGAACCCCACCATCCTGTTGGTCATCTCCTACGCCATCCGTCGCCTGCCCTATGTCGTGCGCTCGGCGGTCGCGGGGCTGGAGCAGACCTCCGTCTCTTTTGAAGAAGCCGCCGCCTCGCTGGGCGCCAAGCCCATGACCACCTTCCGGCGCATCACCGTTCCGCTCATCGCCGCGAATCTGCTAGCCGGTGCCATCCTCACCTTCAGCTTCTCCATGCTGGAGGTCTCCGACTCCCTCATCCTCGCGCAGAAAGCCGCCTACTTCCCCATCACCAAGGCAATCTACGAACTCTCCAGCCTGCTCGGCCAGGGCCCCAGCCTCGCCGCCGCCCTCGGACTCTGGACGATGGTCTTCCTCGGCGCCTCCTTCCTCCTCGCCGCCGCGCTCCTCGGCAAGAAGCTCGGCGCCGTCTTCCGCGGGTAATATGAGACCTACCCCATGAATGCCCTGAGCATCCCCTTTGACGACCTGCTCGACCGCGCCGGCTCACCGGAGAAAGCGGCGATGCGGCTGCAGGAAGAACTGCGGGCGGCACCGACGGAAGTCCCCAAGGAGGTCGTCTTCACCGCCGGAAAGGAATACCACTTCTTCGCCGAACGCGCCCAGGGATTCCACTACCACATCTCCAACCACGAGCAGGATGCGGTGGAGCATTGCGCAATCCGCCTAGAAGGAGTGCGAAATGTCACCCTTCGCGGCAACGGCGCAAAACTATTGATGCACGGCTGTCTCGTGCCCATCGCCTTGGTCAATTGCCAGAATGTCACTGTCGAGGGCCTCTCCATCGACTATCCCTTCCCCTCCGTCCATCAGCTTCAGGTCATCGAGGCGGATGCCGCCCGCGACGAGATGCTCTGTGAAATCTGCGGAGACGCGGAGTTCCACCTTGAGGACAACCGGATCGTCTTCCGCGCCGAGGACCGCGAATTCCGCCCCTACTGGTGCATGCCATTCGAGGCAAATCGCCGCCTTGTCTATCGTTGCGCCGACCATCAACTCTACGCACCCAAACAGCCATCGTTGCGAGTGGAAGGCCCGCGCCGTGTGCGCTTCATCCACCCCAACCGACGCTTCCAGACTGGACAGCGACTGGTTCTGCGCGATGCGCACCGCCCGGCCCCGGCGTGTTTTGCCTACTTATCCAATAATATTGTATTTCAAGGAGTTGACATCCATTTTTCAGACGGCATGGGTTTCCTCGTCCAGCGTTGCGAAGACATCACCCTGACGCACTGCGCCTGTGTCCCCAGTCCCACGCAGTCTTGGCGATACTTCTCCTGCCTTGCCGACGCCACCCACTTCGTCGGCTGTCGCGGAACCATCCGCGTTGAAGAGTCGCGTTTCGAGCAGATGGGTGACGACGCGATCAACGTCCACGGCGTCTATCTCTCCAACCTCGTCCGCGAGGATGCTCACACGCTGCTAGCCTCCTACTGCCACCACGAGAGTTGGGGCTTCCGCTGGGGCGAGCCAGGCGACCGCCTGCGGATCCTTTCTTCCGATACGATGGAGGAACTCCCCGGAGAATGGACCATCCAGACCATTTCTCCCGTGGACGCGCCCACCGAGGACGGCGCGAAGAGCTGGCGCATCACCACCGTCGAACCATTGCCGAAACTGGATGCCGCCAAACGTTGGGGCATCGAAAATGCGACTTGGACGCCTGATGTGCTCTTCCGACGGAACACCGTCCGCAACAACCGCGCCCGTGGCGCACTCTTCACCACCCGTGGCGAAGTCCGTTGCGAGGAAAACTGCTTCGACCACGTCCATGGCTGTGCGATTTTGGTCTGTGGGGACTGTGGCGAGTGGTTCGAGAGCGGCGCCTGCGGGAAGGTCATCATCACAGGCAACGACTTCATCGACAACCTCACCGCCGAATATGAATTCTGCGAGGCGGTGATTTCCGTGGCACCGCATTTCACTGCATCCGTCGAACCGAAAGCGCCCCTCCATGGCACCATCGAAGTCACGGCCAACCGCTTCACTACCTTCGACGCACCACTGCTCTACGCGCACTCCGCAAAAAGGGTTGTATTCCAAGGCAACACGGTCCGCGCCAGCAACGACTATCTCCCCTGGCACTCCAACCGACACCCCGTCATCCTGCGACAGGTCCCTGACGCCGATATCCACATTGCTCCGTAGAGATGGAGTTTTGCAATTGCCTCGTTTTAGGAGTAACTGAATCCTAATTCGGCTCAGGTGGCCAGCCGAAAAAGCATTTTCGCATTAAATTATATAGTAGCAGTTGCTTTAATACTTTGGCGCTTTGCCGAT
>JAFXSU010000154.1 GCA_017525435.1 Victivallales bacterium | reverse complement strand
TCTTGGTCGCCTCGGTGGAGAGATTGTCGCCAATCAGGGTCGCCAGCCGGTGTCCAGCCTTTGAGAGCTGCGCAGCCTGTTCCGGGCTGCCGTCCTTCAGAGTCTGGAGAGCCTCCATGTCCCGCACCATGGAACGCACTTGCGCGTAGGTCTCGACGATGGCAAGGGTGGCACTCACGGCGCAAGGGCTTTTCAAGATGGTAGCAAGCATGTAGAGGCCACGCTCGGTAAATGCAGTCGGCACATAACGCACACCCTTCGCAATCCCGGAGCGTTCTTCTCCGGTCAAATTGGTGGTCAATATTTTTGACCTCCAATTGGCGAACTCTTCTGCATCCAGCTGAAATTTGTAGCCTGCGGGAAATTTGCCTGGGTTGTTACGGACGGCTTGGTTGATGTGTTTGGTCTCGACGCCGTAGAGCGCAGCGACATCGCGGTCGAGCAACACCGGCTGGCCGCATGCCGTGTATCGACTTCACGCGATATCTCACGGAAATGATGACATCAAGATTATATAATCCGATTTCCTTGACATGTGTCTTGCCCGGCATCGCGCCATGCCGAGTGATGTATGCAAAAAATGCATATACCACTTCGCGTTCCACATTAATTGCTAATTGCTAATTGCTAATTCCCGAAAAAGTCGTTCAAGGATGGCCTTGATCTCAGGCAGTTTCCGTTCCATGTCGGCAAGCAGAGCGAGCTGGGTACGAGCGCGGTCGAGATTCTGGCCAAGATAGAAGATGTAGTAGTAGGTGTCGCCGTTGATGTGGTCCATCAGGAAACGGATGCCATCTTCCGAGGTGATGACCAGCGACGCATACGGCAGCAGTTCGCGCTCTCGCGCAGTGAGCATCTTCCCACATGCCTCCAGCCAGCCACGGGCGTAGTGCTCGTAGAGGTTCAGGTCGCAGGAGACCTTCGAGAGGTCCTTCTCGTCGTCCTTGGCGGTATTGGTGCCAATGCGCATGGAGTCACCGAAGTCATAAAGCGGCGACGACGGCATCACGGTGTCCAGGTCGATGATGGCGACTGGCAGGTTGGTCGCGTTGTCAAAGAGGATGTTGTTGAGATTGCAGTCGTTGTGACCAATGCGCAGGGGGATTTCACCCTTCTGGAGCGGCTCTGCGATGGTCTTGAAGAGTTCACGGTGCGCCCGCACGAACTCAATCTCCTTCTGGACTTGGGCAACTCGCCCGACGGGATCCGCCGCGATAGCTTTCTCCAGGTCCTGATAACGGCTCCAGGTATTGTGGAAATTGGGGATGACTTCGTGGAGCTGTTCGGGCGGAAAGTCCGCCATCGCCTGCAGGAAAGAGCCGAAGGCCACGCCGGAGTGATAGAAGACCTGCGGATTCTCCGGGATGTCGTAGGAATGGACCGGCGTGAAGAAATTCATCATCCGCCAAGCTCCGGAAGACGCCTGGAGGAAATTCTGGCGGTCACGCGTTGGAATCAACGTCGGGCTGGCCAGCTCACCCGGCCGCCCTGGAAGGCGCAGCCGCTCGGCCAGATGGGCGGTGACACGCGAGAAGTTCTCCATCAACGCCACAGGATCCGGGAAGACCTCGGTGTTGATCCGTTGGAGAGTATATTGCGATACCGCACCATTCTCGCCCGCAGTATCCACCCGATACGTGCGATTGATGTAGCCGCTGTTCATGGGCACCACCGCCGTCACTTTGCCGTCAAAGCAAAAGCCTTCGGCAATCTGCTCCAGGACATTGATGGGTTCCTGTGGCCGAGCAAGTTGGCTAGCAGCAAAAGCCGATGTGTCCGTAGATGGCTGATGATACGAATTGACGACTCCGGCAATGCGATCCCAGATGTCATTGCTCTCCTTGACCGCCGCTTGGAGCAACTCCTCCAACTTTTTCAGGAAATTCTCAAAGTCCAGCCGCACCGGATTCGCCACATAGATGCGTGGACTTGGAGTCTTGCGCATGCCCTCCTCCCACATCAGCGGCTCCTCACGCAACTTCTCGCCAGGCCGCAATCCGGTATATTCGATTCGGATGTCCTGGTCAGGAATGAAGCCAGAAAGCTTGATGAGACGGCGGGCCAGGTCGTCAATCCGGAAAGGCTCACCCATGTCAAGCACAAAGACCTCGCCGTCTTTGGCATAGCAAGACGCCTGCAACAACAACCGGACCGTTTCGGGCAACGACATGCAGAACCGCGTAACATCCGGGTGGGTGACCTGCACAGGACCGCCGGCGGCGATCTGTTTCTGGAAGAGTCCCATGACGGAGCCACCGGAGCCAAAGACATTGCCGAAGCGGATCGCCGAGAATTCCGTCTGCAATGCGTCATCCTGACTGGGCATCGTCGGACAAGGCGGAAACAACCGCCGAAGCTGATGGCTCCGGACGAGGTATTCCAAAGTCTGCATCAGCAGTTCCCCCAAACGGCTGGAGGCACCAAGGATGCTGGTGGGATTCACCGCCTTGTCGGAACTGAGCAGCACAAAGCGACGACAACCGTTGGCAAGGGCGGCGCAGGCGGTCTTGTAGGTGCCTCCGACATTGTTTTTGATGGCCTCCCATGGAGATTCCTCCATCAACGGCACATGCTTGTGAGCAGCCGCATGGAAGACAATGTCCGGACGATAAGCCTCAAAAACCTGCTCCACTCTTCGAGAGTCACGAACCGATCCAATCAGCACCGTGAGGGACAGTTCAGGAAAGTGGCGACGTAGTTCTTGCTGAATGGAATAGGCATTGTTTTCGTAGATGTCGAAAATGATGAGCTGGGAAGGTTGGCACGCGGCAATTTGCCGACAAAGTTCGGCACCGATGGAGCCGCCGCCGCCCGTGACCAGGACTTTCTGACCGGCCAAAGAATTGGCAATCTCTTGTTGGTCAACCTCCACAGGTGTTCGGTCAAGGAGATCCTCGACCTCTACTTCACGCATTTGACTCAGAGAAATCTCGTCATTGGCAAATTGGTAGATGCCTGGAAGCAACTTGACTTCGCAGCCAGTCTCTTGGCAGATGTCCAGAATCTTCCGCTGCTCGGAACGACTGGCCGTGGGAATCGCCAGGAAAATGTGCGATATGTCGTAGCGACGAACATTTTTCAGGATGTCATTGCGCCCGCCGACAATCGGAATCCCGTCAAGCAGGCGCCCCCACTTG
>JAFXSU010000153.1 GCA_017525435.1 Victivallales bacterium | reverse complement strand
TTCGGCAACCCAGAGACCACCACAGGGGGACGCGCCCTCAAGTTCTACGCCTCCCTCCGTCTGGACATCCGCAGGCTCGCCGCCATCAAGTCCCCGGACGGTCGCGCCCTTGGCAACCGCGTCAAGGTCAAGGTCGTCAAGAACAAGCTTGCGCCGCCCTTCACCGAGTGCGAGTTCGACATCATGTTCAACGAGGGCGTCTCCCGCTCCGGCTCGCTGCTGGACGTCGCGCTCGACATGAAGGTGCTTGAGAAGCGCGGCTCGTGGATTTCCATGGGCGACGTGCAGATCGCCCAGGGGCGCGAGGGCGCGAAGAAGGCCATCGCCGATGACGCCGAACTCGCCGCCAGATTGGAGGCCGCAATACGGGAGAAGATGCCCGAGGCGGGCGGTCCCGTCAGCGAGGACGAGCCGGAGGAGATGATGGAGGACGAGGCCGTGAACCAGTGAGGGAGGCTTGAAGAGAATGGAAATCATCGCCGCAATCGACCTGGAGACCACGGGGCTCGCCCCGCATTTCCACGACATCATCGAAATCGCGATCCAGCCGCTGGACGGCTCATTCGAGCCTCTGGCGGACATCCCGCCCTTCGTGGCGCGGATCAAGGCGCGGAGGCCGCAGAACGCCAGCGCGAAGGCGATGGAGGTCAACGGCCTCGACCTGAACGACGGCGACGAGTACCACGAGTTCCTCGCCCGCCTTCTCGCCTGGCTGGATGAGTACCGCGTCGAGAAGATTCAGATGCTTGGCCAGAACGCGGACTTCGACCGCTCGTTCATCGAGGCGGACATCCCCGAACTTGGGCGGATGCTGGGACACCGCTTCATCCGCGACTCCCAGCGCCTCGCCTGCGCCTACAACGACCTCGTGCGGCTCAAGACAGGCAAACCCGCCTTCGAGAAGCTCGGCCTCTCCGACTTGCGCAAGGTGCTTGGCATCGATGGGTCGCAGGAGCACCGCGCCCTCGACGACGCGCTAGACGCGGCGAGGGTGTATAAGGCACTGCTGGACAGGCTGGATCTGGTCAAATAAGGACAGTCAGACGGCTACAATCTGTAGTCGGCTGCCTACTGGCATTCGCAATCTCCAATCCCTTTCAAAGCGTAAGGGGTTGGAGATTACCAGTCACCTGTCAATGGAAGCGATAATAATCACGACATCAGGTTTACAGGCGGATTATCCCCTGATGTGCTTCCCCCCCCTTGGTATCAAGGTTTCTGAACGATGACTGGTAGGGTGACTGGTAGGATGACTGGTAGGGTTTTGCCCTTGACTAGCAGGATAGCTCACATCCCTATTTGGGAGCTGATACACTGGCAAGAGTGACTTTCAGCGCCTTGACAGTCACAAAGTCAAGGGTGAACACGATGATGGCTGGGCGGTCGTAGTCTTGATAGCAGTGGAACGTGTTCACATACTCCGCGCTGGCGTTTGAGCAGTCGGCGTTTATTGCAATTCTGTAACTGCGCTTGCCAAACGACAGTGTGCAATGACTCTATGTCATGCGGAATCGTCTATATTTTTGTCGAAAAAACGCATTTTTTCTCTATTGGCTTCTGGAATTATACACGATAGCGTGTAAATTATGAGAGGTTACGATGACAACCATTCATTGTTTGCTACACCAGGAGGTTTGAAATGCTTGTATCCCTTGCCGAATATGCTGCAAAGCATGGAAAAAGCGGCGATACCATTCGCCGCTATGCGGAAAACGGGCATATCCATTCTGCTCATAAAATCGGGAGAAACTGGGTTGTGGAAATTGACGAGCCCTATCCAGTCTCCAAGCGCCAGACTGAGGAATCCGTCACGCTTGTCTCTCTATTCAGCGGATGTGGCGGCATGGACATGGGCTTCCGAGGTGACTTCGACTTTCTTGGAAAGCACTATGACAAAAATGGGATTGACATAATCTGGGCGAATGAAATCAACCATGATGCCTGCACCACCTACAGGAAGAATCTTGGTGACATCATTGAGGGTGACATCAATGAGGTCATCGGACAGCTTCCCGAATATGCGGACATTGTCATCGGCGGATTCCCCTGCCAAGACATCTCCATCAATGGAAAGATGGCTGGCATCAACGGCAAGCGAAGCAGCCTCTACACGGCAATAGTGGAAGCCGTGTCCAAGATCAGACCAAAGGTGTTCGTTGCAGAGAACGTGGGGAGTCTTATGCTGAAGAAGCATGACGAGTCCCGCAGGAAAATTCTGGAGGACTTCAGCTCGCTAGGTTATAAAATTCATTATCAGGTCTACCATGCAGAGGACTATGGTGTTCCGCAGACCCGAGAGCGAGTTTTCATTGTCGGCACACGCGGAGATGTGCCTGCCTTTGTTCCGCCGCCGGAAACGACGCTCTTCAATCCAGTCACCGCCAAGGAGGCACTTGCGGATCTTGAAGATCGCCCCCGTGATGAAGCGTTCTCACACATCTGGAGCGAGGCGAAGGTGAGCGGTGAACAGGGCAACAGGAAACTTGTGGCTGATCGCCCTGGCTACACTATGCGAGCTGAATGCCATGGCAACATCCAGTTCCACTATTCCCTGCCAAGAAGAATTTCAATGCGTGAGGCGGCAAGAATTCAGTCATTTCCTGACACCTTCGTGTTTCCCACTGGCTTGAGAGCAACTGAACGCCAGATTGGAAACGCCGTCCCCCCGGTTCTGGCTTGGCATGTAGCCCAGTCGGTGCTTTCCGTCATAAAAAAAGAGGATAGAAAATGAACAAGAAGGAATTTGAAGAACTACTCGGCGGCGTTTGCGCACGACTCACCGATGAGGCAAGAACGAAGATTTTTACCTCCTCCAGTGCATTCGAGAACCGTGTCAGGGAAATAATGAATGAACACTCCCTGAATGGAAATCTCTTCAAAATAGACATGTCTCCTCATCCGCAGGCCTTTCCTGACATTGCAGCTGGAGAATTTGGCATTGAGGTCAAGTTCACGACGGATGACATCTGGCGCACTATCGGTAACAGCATTCAGGAGAACCAGCGTATTGAGACAGTGAAGCATGTATATCTTGTGTTCGGCAAAATGGGGGGTGTTCCCGAAGTCCGCTGGCGGGAATACGAGGCGAGCGTCATCCATGTCCGCACATCTCACGTGCCGAGATTCGAGGTGGAAATAGCCGATGACGGAGATTCTGGGCATGTTTCTCTTTTTGAGCAGATGGGAATAAGATATGATGATTTCCGCAAGCTGGAAATGTCGGAGAAGATGAAGTACATCAGGCAATACGCCAGGAAGATTCACCCTGATGGCAAGTTGTGGTGGCTTGAAGGGCTGGAGGAACACACCCTTCCTATTCAGGCAAGACTCTATACGAACCTTGAGCAGGAGGAAAAAGTGAGGTTGCGAGCGGAGGCTGCGCTTCTGTGCCCTGAGATTGTCAAGTCGGGCAGAAGTCGTGACAAATACGATACCCTCGTGCTTTTCCTGCTTACCTACCATGGTGTTCTATGCCATCAGGCGAGGGATTTGTTTTCTGCTGGAAGCGTCGCCAATCCTAGAAATGATGACGAAGGTGGTCTTTACATAGCAAGGGCGTTGCTGTTGATTGAGGGAGAGATGCTGAAGGCGGCGGAACGCCTTCCTGACAGCCTTTTTGTCGAATTCTGGGGAGAAAGCGTTCCAAAGGAGAATCGAATCGCCAGATGGCTCGAGAAAGCTGATGCGCTTGCCACCAAATGGGTTCCCTCACAGGTTTTGTTTTTGGGAAAACACTGACATTTTTCTTTTATCATTTTCTAACCTTGATGTCCAGCAGAATCCCTTGGTTATTGGCCTTCTCGGGGGGAATCCAGTCCACGAACATCCCGCCGCTGCGCGGGAAGTAGGGGCTGGCGACAAGGTTTCCCTCGCCCCATCGGATGACGAGGAAGTCGCGTACCTTGAAGGTCTTCCGCTCGTGGAGGTCGAACATCGCGTCGTCGATGCAGGGGCCGTCCACAAGCGGATTGATGTCGGCCAGCACCTTGGCCTTGTCTTCTTCGGGAATCTCGTACACCCTCTGCACCGTGCCGTCGGCGCACTCCACGTCCTTCAGCGGATACGGCAGTTCGGGCTTCCTGCCAGTGAGGGCGAGGCAGATTGCCTTCTCCTGGAGGCTCATTTCATGGGGTGTCTCGTTTGCTTTCATCATCTGTTGCTCCTTGGGTTGACGTTGTTTTTCCTACGGGAAGAAGACGAGCTGCGGCGGTCCGGGCGGCGGCACCTGGTCGGGCGCGAGCCACCTCACGCCGAGGGCGACGACCTCCGGGCTGGCCTTGCACACCCTCGCTCGGCTGGCGTCGCCGCCGAGCAGGACGCCGTTGCCC
>JAFXSU010000152.1 GCA_017525435.1 Victivallales bacterium | reverse complement strand
GCGCTGGCCTCCCTCAACGGCGGGCAGGCCGACCTGCGCCAGACCATCGCCCTCCCCCTGCTGCGCAATGCCACAGTGCTGCTCCTGGGCGCTCTGGCCGGAGGACTGCTGCATCTGCTGATGCTACACAAGCACTCCACGGACAACCGGCTGATCATCGCCCTGGCCATACTCTTCGCCTTCTGCGGAGTCTGCGCACTGGCTGGCGTTTCGCCACTGCTTGGCTGCATGTCAATGGGAATGGCATATATCAACCTGGCTCAGGACGACAATCTCTTCAAGCAACTCAACTACTTCAGCCCGCCGATCCTGCTGCTCTTCTTCGTGCGCTCCGGCATCAATTTCCGCCTGGACACGCTGTGGCATATCTCTAATTCATTGGGTTCCACTCCGTTGGCAGTAGTCGGTGTCATCTACTTCTTTGTCCGGATCTTCGGCAAATACGGCGGTGCCTACCTGGGGAGCCTGCTAACACACCGTCCCAAGGAGGTACGCAACTACCTGGGGCTTGCGCTGATACCGCAGGCGGGCGTCGCCATTGGGCTAGCCGACCTCTGCCTCCGGCTCATCGGCGGAGAGACTGGCACCCATCTCCAGACCATCATCCTCTCCTCCAGCATCCTCTACGAGCTGGTCGGCCCCGGATGCGCTAAACTCGCGCTGTACCTCTCCGGCTCCTATACCACGAAACTGGAGGAATTGACCAATGTCGAGGAGACCGCACCGGATGGCACCCAAAAGACGTCAACCCAGTTGCTTATCGAGCGAATCCAGCAGATTCGCGCCACCATGCCAGAGCTCCCGCCCGCCAATGTCCGCACCGAAGAAGAGGAGGCCTTCAGCCAAGCTGCCGAATCCTATGCGCGCATTCCGGGAATGCGACACGGGAAATTCCTCAACCGCCGTTTTTAGTAATTGAATAACTTGTTTAATACAAAATAGTTATAATTATTTTTTACAATGGATCCGATCATTCATTTTCTTGGAGGCTGGAGTGACACCTTGGGTGCCGCAAGCATCCTTCTCCGCCTGGCGCTTTCTTGCTGCTACGCCGGGATCATCGGCTGCGAGCGCGCCAAGAAGCGTCATTCAGCGGGGCTTCGCACCTTCATCCTGGTTGCGCTAGGTGCCACCGTGGCAATGCTGGTAGAGCGTTTTGTCGGCGAGCAAATCAACGCCTTTATTCCCTTGTCTGCCGCCACCATCATCGGCATCGCGTTGATCAGCAGTTCCTCCATCCTCTACAGCGCCAAGGGGCAAATCAAGGGGCTCACGACTGCGATGGCGCTTTGGGCAACGGCTTTGATCGGCATTGCCAACGGCGCCGGCTTCTACTCCGTGGCACTGCTGGCTTTTCTGGCGCAGATGCTCTGCCTGGCTTTGCTTCCCGCCTTGGAAAGCTATCTCAAAAACCGCTCCAACCACTTTGAAATCCATCTGGAACTCAAGGACAACCGCAAATTGGCGGACTTTATCACCACTATCCGCCGTCTCGGACTGTTCATCGACGACATCGAGGCAAACCCCGCCTATGTGAACTCCGGACTCAGTGTCTATACCATCTCGTTGACTGTCACCAGCGACGAACTCAAAAAATACAAGGAGCATCACGAAATCATCGAAGCACTGCGCTCTCTGGACTACATTTCTCATGTTGAGGAACTGCATTGACTTTTTTGGGCTTTTTTCTCATGGAAATTGGAAAAACGCGCGTTTTCGCCGTATAAATAGGCATAAACTCCTTTTCCAGTGCATAATTTCCCCACCCAACTGAAATTGCTCTGCCTTCTGGCACTCGTCACTCTGCTGAACTCCTGTGAGACGATGACCAGCCAGTTGGCAAAAAGCCAGGCGCTCTACCAAAGCGGCCAGTATACGGCGGCGGCGGCAGCCCCCAAGGTGCCATCAGACCCCTCCAAGGCACTGCTCCCCAACCTCTACCGTGCCTCCAGCCATCTGATGGCGGCACAATACGGCGAATGCCTGTCAGACTTTTCCGCCGCCGAGGACGGATTGCAAGCGCAGGACGCAAGCATCAACTGGTTCGACCATTACTTGGGACGCACCTACGATGGGCTGATGCTCCAGACCTACCAGGCACTCGTGTATTTGATTTTGGGGCAACCGGACCGCGCCCGCGTGGCACTCAACCGCCTGGAAGAGTGGCAGGGCAAGGCCGCCCGGCGAAATCAACGCGCCATCGCCAAAGCGCAGGAAGAAATCAAAAATGAACGAAGCCAGGCGGGCAATGCCGCGGCAGTCGCCTCCCTTGACAAAGCCAACCAAAACGCAAAAAACAAACAGCAACTTTCGGAATACCAGCATCTTCTGGATCAATGGGGAGCCTACGAGGACTTCGCCTCCCCCGCCGGAAGCTTCCTCAGCGGAGCCTTCCGGCTCCTGTACATGGAAGACCGAAGCGATGCCGACAAGGCGGTCTTCCAATTGCGGAAAACCTACGGAATGACCAACTCCGAACCCGCCAGGCAGCTCTACGAACTTGCCGAACAACGGGCCGCCGGAAAACTTTCAAGAAATGCAATGGACGACTATGTGGTCGTCCTCTTCGAGAATGGCCTCGGTCCCTTCAAGGTGGAGCGGCGCTACGAGATTTTCATCCCCTTGAGCCGTCCCGTGTATGCCGGAATTGCATTGCCAGTGCTGGTGGAACAACCCGCCGCATATCCATATCTGGAATTGCAGGACGGTTCGTCTTCCCTCGGTCGTACGCTTCCGTTGTGCAGCATCGACCGTCTGGTTGCCACGGAGTTCCGGAAGGAACTGCCCTGGATTATCGCCAGCGCGGTCACCAAGGCGGTCATCAAGACCACGCTCCAGGTCATCGCGATGGAGGTCGCCAGCAAAAACTATGGCAGAGATGCGGCATTGGTAACCGGAATCATCGGCTCCGCACTCGCCTACGCAACCACAAATGCCGACGTGCGTGGCTGGAATCTCCTGCCCAAAGAATACCAGGCCGCCGTCGTCCCCCGCCCAAGCTCCGGGCGACTGTCCTTGACCGCGCCTGGCATGGCAAGTTCTTTCGTGCAAGTGGAATTGCCACCCGGTCCCTCGTTGGTTTACGTGAAGATTCCGGTCGCCGGCATGCCGGCGCTGGTCACGGTGACGGGTCCCCGTGCCTCCGCCCCCCAGCAAAACTGATTTTTGTCTTTTCCCTTCAACCCCATAACTCGACAAAACACCATGAAAAAACTTCTGTCGTTCTTCGCCATTGCCGCCCTGCTCCTTTTGGCCAGCTGCCAATCGCTGCCCCCCACGCAATTGACCGCCGAGGACTTCAACTGGGCGGCAGAGCAGACCATCAACCAGATGCTCAACTCCGGTTGCCTGAACAAGCCGGAAGGCGGACGCTATGTCGTCGCCATCAGCCGCGTCAAGAACGAGACCACGCAGTACATTGACGTGGATCAGCTGCTCAAGAAGATTCGCGTGGCGATGCTCAACAGTGGCAAGGCAGTCATCACTACCGCTGTCGGCCTCGATGGTCCAGAGGACGCGATGTCCGCCGCCGCCCGCCAGCTGGCCGCCGATGCGAATTTCAACCAGGCCACGGTTGCCGGACAGGGACAGATGATCGCTCCGGATCTCTCGGTCTCCGGAAAAATCATCGAACAGCGCATTCCCTACGGCAAGAATGTCCAGTCGGAGTATTATTTCCAACTCACCATCACTGACATCAAGACCGGCTTGGCTTTCTGGGAAGGCGAACAGCAGATCCAGAAATACGGCCGCTAAATCCCCAAGCGAGGAGGCTCTCCAATGACAAGAAAATACCTTTTTGCACTCTTTTTCCTAATTTGGTGCGGTGCAACGATAGCCATTCCCGCCCAAGACATGGAGGAAACCGCCGAAACGACCGATTCTGTTGTAGAACAAGCGGCAACGGATAGCATGGATGCCATCCAAAAGGCGGCGGACCAGGCCGAAACCACAATCCAAAAGGCGGCGGACCAGGCTGAAGCCACGATCCAAAAGGCGGCGGACCAGGCCGGAACCACAATCCAAAAGGCGGCCACCACGGCAAATACTTCCATCCAACAGGCGGCAGACCAGGCTTCTGCAACAATCTATGAGGCTGCCGAGAACTTCCTTGCCCAGCGTCAAGCCGCCGAAGCCGCCGAAGCCGCACTACGGGCAACCGCCGCCGACGTGGAACAAAAAATCACGGAATTGAACGCCATCAAACACAACCGCAAGTGCATCGCGATGCTTCGCTTCCCCTGCCTGGCCGCCACCTACACTGTCGGCACCGAAACCATGCAGAGCGCAACCGTCGCCGATGACCTCCTCAGCGACTTCAACCAGTACTTCCTTCAGTCCCCGTACTTCCGAGTACTCTCACGCCAGGACGACGCGGCCATCGACAAAGAAAAACTGCGCATCCTGAATGCGGCCGCCGCCAGCGGGGACGATGCCGAGCTGGCAAAATTGACCAGGGAGCTGGGGCTGGACTACTTCCTGGCTGGCACGGTCAAACAACTCTACATTGCCCCGCCACAGACTACCGTGATTCAACTCACTGGTGCACAGTATGTCAGCATTCCAAGCGCGGCCATCGAGCTGGACTACCGCATCGTGGATGTCGCCACCACGGAGATTGTCTGGGCAGACCACATCATCATCGATTTGGCTCCGCAGGAGATTGCTCAAGCGCACGGCAGTGTTTTCACGCTCTACCACATCCTCACCCAGATGGCAAGCCGACGGATTGCCGAGGCAATGGACGCCATCGCCCCCATCCGCATCCTGCAAATCTCCCCCACCGGCGAATTCACGCTTGACCGGGCGGGAACGCTCATCATCCCCGGTGCGCTCTTCGATGTCTTCCGACGTGGCGAACCCATCCTCGACCCGGAGACCGGCGAGGAACTCGGCAGCCCCGAATATCGCCTGGCGACCGTCCAAGTCAAACGCGTGGACGCGAAATTCTCCTATGCGGAAATTTGCACCGGCAGCGGCGTCATCACCCCATCAGACTTGGAATATGGCCTGATCGCACGACCCTATCGGCTGCCCGTGACCGTCACCGCTCCAGTCGCGACACCTCCGGCTCCAGCCACTGCGCCAATCATCCTGCTCCCGCAGGACAGATAAGGCGCAACGAATAATTGTTCACCATACAAGCAATCCGTTCTTCGGCGGGCTTCGGCCCGCCTTTTTTTGGAACTTCTTCACGGATAGAAAGACTAGCAAGGGCTAGCTTGGCTAGTCCGGCTAGACCGGCTAGTGCGGCTAGAACTGCTAGCCCCCAACACGACAATTTATGACAACTCTTGACACCTTCGACAAATTCGCTCTTTCCATATATTATTCTATAGATTTGGAATTATATTTACGCAAATTTTCTTTTCGCGTGTCTGCGCGACAATTCTTTTTTACGCCTCCAAACCGTCTTTTTAACTGTTAACTTCACATGTCCATTCTCGACTGGCTCATTGTCCTTCTCCCCGTTGCATTCGTAATGTATATGGCAGTCCACTCCCGCAGCTACGTGCGCAGTGTGGCGGACTATCTGGCAGCCGGGCGCATCTGCGGCCGATATGTCATCAGCGTGGCGGACGTGGCGAACGCGCTCTCCATCATCGTGTTGCTCACTCAGGTCGAGATGTATTACAAGACGGGCTTTGCAATGAGCTTCTGGAACAAGATGATGGGACCATTGGGGCTGGTGCTCTCGCTGACGGGCTTCTGCATCTACCGCTTCCGCGAGACCCGCGCGATGTCCCTGGGCCAATGGCTGGAGATGCGCTACAGCCGTCCCTTCCGAATCTTTGCGGCGGCCCTTCGCTCGGTCTCCGAGATGTTTGCCAACATGATCATGCCGGCCCTTGCCGCACGCTTCTTCATCTATTTCCTCGATTTGCCGCATGAGTTCACCATCTTCGGATACACTGTCCAGACCTTTATGGTCGTAGTCATCATTACCCTGACGTTGGCCACTACCATTATCTGTCTGGGCGGAACCCTGGCGTTGGTCATCACCGACACCATCCAGGGGCTCTTCTGCTACCCGATGCTCGTCATCTTCACCGTCTTCGTGCTGTGCACCTTCTCCTGGACCAAGGAGATCATCCCCGTGATGAGTGACCGCGTGGCTGGCGAGAGTTTCCTGAACTCATTTGACGTAAGCAACCTGCGTGATTTCAACTACTTCGCGCTCATAGTCACCATCGTGGTCACCATCATGCACCGCGCCAGCTGGATCGGCGCCGGCAACACCTCCGCCGCCAAGACCCCGCACGAGCAGAAGATGGCGAACATCTTGGGCACCTGGCGCAACGGCTTCATGACCATCTTCTATGTCCTGATGGCCATCACCCTTATCACCCTTTTCAACCACCGCAATTTCGCCGAGAAGTCCTACGCTGTCCGCAACTACCTCTCGCGTCACATCTCCCTCCAGATGGTCAAGGACGACGCGCAGCGCGCCGAGTTCGATGCCGCCATCGCCGCCATCCCCCCCGTCACCCACGAAATTGGCGTGGACGCGCCGCTCTCCCAAGACAACAACCTGGACACCCCATACTATAATGCCGCCCGCGAGCAGTTCTACCGCATCAACCAGGTGCCTGAACTGACTCAGGAACTCGAAACCCTCAAGGCCACGAATCCCGAAGACACCGAAACCATCGCGCAAATCGAGGACACCCTCCGCAAGAAGACGGGTGAGGCCAACAAGAACACCCAGGAGTATTCCACCCTCTACCGTCAGCAGATGCTCGCCGCCTCGATGCGAAACCTGCTTCCAATCGGTCTGACCGGACTCTTCTGCCTCCTGATGATCCTCATGATGGTCTCCACCGACGACAGCCGCATGTACTCCGCCGCACTGACCATCACGCAGGACGTCATTCTGCCCTTCAAGAAGAATGGTTTCACCCCCAAGCAGCACATCTGGGTCATCCGCGCCGTCACCATCGGCGTGGCCGTCTGGTTCTTCTTCGGCTCCAAGTACATGAGCCAACTGGACTACCTCAAGCTCTACGCCGACATCATGTGCTCGATGTGGATGGGTGGCTGCGGTCCTGTGATGGTCTTCGGACTCTATGGACGCTTCGGCACCACCCTGGGCGCCTGGCTCTCGCTGCTCAGCGGCATGTTCCTCTCCCTCGGCGGTATGCTCGTCTCCCGCAACTGGGCCGACATCGTCTATCCGTGGCTGGACAAGCACGGCTGGATTCCCGGCCTTACCAGCCTGCTGCCCAAGCTCTCCGGTCCCTTCGAGCCATACATCCTCTGGCGCATGGATCCCCAGAAGTTCCCGATCAATTCTACGGAAATCTATTTCATTACCATGATGGTCTCGCTGGTGCTGTATTTCGTGGGTTCCGGTCTGACTCACCTCATCTGGAAGCCCGGTCCCTTCAACCTGGACCGCATGCTCCACCGCGGCAAGTACAACGACGAGGGCAAGCCCGTCGAGAAGTTCGACTGGTCGCCCAAAGCCATCTGGGCAAAGGTCATCGGCATCACCCCGGAATACACCAAGGGCGATCGCGCCATCGCCTATTCGGTATTCATTTACTCCTTCGTCTATGGCTTTGGCCTCTCCTTCATCGGGGTGCTGCTGCTGAATGTTTTCAAGCTCTGGAACCCTGAATGGTGGAAATACTACTTCTTCGTGGTCTTCATCCTGGAACCCTGTATCATCGGAATCATCTCCACCGTATGGTTCTCCGTCGGCGGCTTCATCGACCTGCGGCATCTCTTCCGGGATCTGCGCAACCGCAAGAACATCAACGACCTGGATGACGGCCGCGTGGAAGGCGGTGTCTCCGTCTTTGAAGCCAAGACGGTCGCCGAAGAAGAAGGCGCCGCAGCCACTGACACACCACAGGAAGACAAGCAGAAATAACCTTCTTCCTCACATTTTGACATAACGCAAACGCCCGCGAGGTTTC
>JAFXSU010000151.1 GCA_017525435.1 Victivallales bacterium | reverse complement strand
GAAGGCGTTGGAGCTTGCCGACCCGAAGGTCGCGAAATACATGGAGGAATTCAGACCGTATGTCGTGAAGCATGAACGCTTTGGCGATTCCGGCTACGGCATCATCAAGATCAACGGCGAACATGTCACGTTCGAGCTCTATCGCGCCGACACGACGGACAAGCCCGGTGTGGTCTGGGAGTTGCGGTAATTATTTCTCCAAGCAATTGGTCGCTGATGTGTTGAGTTTGATTTTATTTGTGCTACATTATGTTCGATTTGCCAAACAATGGAGGACATTATGAGCACATCAACATTCAGTGTAAGAGTGGACTCCGCCCTCAAGGCGGAAGTGGAAAAATGCCTTTCTGACATGGGCATGAGCATGTCCACGGCTATCAACATCTATCTGCGGCAAATTGCCCGAATCAAGGCAATCCCTTTCATTGTGACATCCGTCCCCGTGCCCAACAGAGAGACGATGGAGGCCATTGAAGAGGGCGAACGTATTGCGCACGATCCAACAGTGCCTGGATATAAGGACATGGACAGCCTGCGCAAAGCGCTGAATTCATGAAATACGAAGTCAAATTCACATCGCATTTCAAAAAGGACTACAAACTTGCGCAAAAGCGCGGTTTGGATATGTCCTTATTGGAAAAGGTCATTGAAATGCTTGCTGACGGTCAGACACTTCCAGACAATCTCCACGACCATCCGCTTGTGGGGAACTATCAAGGATGTCGTGAATGCCACATTATGCCTGACTGGCTTCTTATCTATAAGCTATTCGAAAATATTCTAGTTTTGGAATTGTCTCGTACAGGCACACACAGTGATTTATTCAGTTAGTCATTGAATAATAGAAAAACAGTCAATGTCCATTTATTATATTTGATTGTTGTAGCGCACTCGCTTCGTGTATCATTGCAAGATGCAATGATACACGAAGGAACGAGCAATTTCTTTTGGAACAATTTCGCTCGCAACTACTTGCCGTAGTAGGCGGCAAGATAGAGGTCACGGATTTCGGAGACCAGCGGATATCTGGGATTGGCGCCGGTGCACTGGTCGTCGAAGGCGAGGAGGCTCAACTCGTCAAGCTGTTTCAGGAAAGTCTCTTCCGAGATGCCTTTGGCGTCGAACCAATCCTTCATGCGCTTTGGAATGTCCAGAGTCGCCTTGAGCTCCTCGATTTTCTCCACCAGCTTGTCCACCAGTTCCTGGTCGTCTTTGCCCTTGAGACCGCAGTAATGGGCCACCAGGGCGTAGTCGTGCTTGGCGTCGGGGTAGTGGTACTGCGGAAAGGCCGCCTGCTTGGTCATGTTGTCCACGGCGTTGAACTTGACAATGTGGCTGATGAGGAAGGCGTTGGCCAGTCCATGGGGGACATGGTACATGCCGCCGAGCTTGTGCGCCATGGAGTGGCAGAGTCCGAGGAAGGCGTTGGCGAACGCCATTCCCGCCATCGCCGCCGCGTTGAACATGTGCTCGCGGGCGTTTTCGCTCAACGGGCCGTTTGCATAGCAGACGGGGAGGTTTTCGAAGATGAGCCGGCATGCCTCGTTGGCCATGGCGTTGCAGTAGTCGCTCTGCATGCAGGAGACTCTGGCTTCGAGGGCGTGCGTCAAGGCGTCGATGCCTGAAATCGCCGTCAGCCCCTTGGGGAGTTTCATGACCAGTTCGGTGTCGATGATGGCCATGTTGGGGGTCAGGGCATAGTCGGTGATGGGATATTTCGCATTGGTTTTCTCATCGGTGATGACGGCGAACGGCGTCACTTCGGAGCCCGTGCCGGCGGTGGTGGGGATGGCGACCATCATCGCCTTCTCGCCGAGCGGCGGGATTTTGACGATACGCTTGCGGATGTCCATGAAGCGTGTCGCCAAATCCTCGAAACTGAACTGCGGCTGCTCGTACATCAGCCACATGATCTTGGCCGCGTCCATCGGGGAGCCGCCGCCGAATGCGATGATGACGTCCGCCTGGAAGCTCTTGAGCTGTTCGAGCCCCACGCACGCCAGCTGGATGGTCGGGTCGGGCGCGACATCCGAAAACACATGGTACCGGATGCCCAGTTCGGTCAGCCGCGCCAGCATGGAGGACAACGCGCCGCTGTCGTACAGGAACTTGTCGGTGACCACGAAGGCGCGCTTGCGTCCTGCGAGATCTCCCAAAGCGGTGCAGAGGCAGCCGTACTTGAAATAGACTTTCTGCGGAACTCGGAACCAGAGCATGTTCTCCCTCCTTTTGGCAATGGACTTGATGTTAAGCAGATTCTTCGGCCCTACATTCTCTGAGACGGAGTTCCGCCCCCAGCTTCCGCAGCCGAGAGTCAACGACGGATCCAGCGCGAAGTTGTAGAGGTCGCCGATGCCGCCCTGCGAGGACGGGGAGTTGATGAGAACGCGGCTGGCCAGCATCAAGTGGCCGAACTCGCGGATGCGATCCTCGTTCTGGGTGTTCGTGTAAAGAACCGCCGTGTGCCCCAGGCCGCCGTATTCCAGCAGCGCCTTGGCGTTGGCGATGGCGTCCTCGTAGGTGGCGGCCTTGTACATCGCCAGCGTCGGCGACAGTTTCTCGCGGGAGAACGGCACGTCCGGCCCGACGCCCTTGACCTCCGCGATCAGGACCTTCGTGCCTTCCGGAACCTTGATGCCTGCCATTTCGGCGATGGTGACGGCTGTCTGGCCGACGATTTTCGCGTTGATTTTACCGTCCACCTGAATGACCTGGCCGACTAGCTCCGTCTCCTTTTTGTTCAGGATGTAGCCGCCGCGCTTCTGAAATTCGGCCTTTACTTTATCGTAAATGGGAGCCAGCACGGTCACCGACTGCTCGGAGGCGCATATCATGCCATTGTCGAAGGTCTTGGAGAGCAGGATGGAGCTGACGGCCGTCTCGATGTCGCAGGTGTCGTCCATGACGACGGGCGTGTTGCCCGGCCCGACGCCGATGGCCGGCGTGCCGCTTGAATAGGCGGCCGTGACCATGCCCGGTCCGCCTGTCGCCAGAATTAGGCTGATGTCCGGATGGGACATCAGCCAGGCGCTCTTCGCGACGGTTGGCTCGGAAATCCAGCCGATGATGTCCTCGGGCGCTCCGGCGGCGACCGCCGCGTCCAGAACCACCTTCGCCGCCATGCATGTGCATTTCTTCGCGCGGGGGTGCGGGCTGAAAACGATGCCGTTGCGCGTCTTCAGCGCGATCAGGGCCTTGAAAATCGCCGTCGAAGTCGGATTCGTCGTCGGGACAATGCCCGCCAGCACCCCGCGCGGCTCCGCGACCTTGATCATGCCGGAGGCGTCGTCCGTCTCAATGATGCCGCAGGTCTTCATGTCCAGATACTTGTTGCAGATGTATTCGGACGCGTAGTGGTTCTTGATGATTTTGTCTTCAAGGACACCCATCCCCGTCTCTTCGACAGCCATCTGCGCCAAGGGAATGCGCATGTTGCTGGCCGCCAGCGCCGCGGCCTGGAAGATGTGGTCCACCTGCTCCTGCGTGTAGTTGGCGAAAATGGCCTGGGCTTTCTTCACCTTGGCCACCAGCGCGTCCAGTTGCGCGCGCTCGATCGCTTCCTGCTCGGTATCCTGCTGTTTGTTTTCCATCTTTTTTTCCGTTGCCTTTGCCATGTTCTGCCTCATGAGAAAAATGAGTTGGATAAAAAAGTATTTTATAATTAATGTAGCTTTCTTTTTCCTAATTGCAATCCAGATGGATAAAAAAATATCTTTTGCGCCGTATGTCGCGACATACATCAGCATGGAAACGTTCGCAGAAGGCGCAATGCGTTGCTTGGGACATTTTTTGCTTATAATATAGGATAAAGGTATATGAAGCAAAAAGGCCCGCCTTCCGAAATGGAGGGCGGGCCTTTGATTTCAGACGATGATTACATCATCTTGCCGACCTGCTGGATGAATTCCATGCGTTTGGCGGCGTCGGATTCGGCCTGCTTGAAGAGCTCTTCCGCGTGGGCGGGGTTGGCCTTCATGAGCAGCTTGTAACGGCCTTCGGACTGGATGAAGTCCTGGAAGCCGCCGTTCGCGGGG
>JAFXSU010000150.1 GCA_017525435.1 Victivallales bacterium | reverse complement strand
GGAACCTCCGGAATGCGCCATCATGCTAACAACCTAGCGAATTGCTCCTATTGGTGGCGATTTGCAAGTCCCCTCAGATATCATACGCTCGAGGACGGGAAAGGACCTCGCGCAGCACGAGTGCAGAGCGCAATGCGGTGCGTCCGTGCTTCAGTTTCAACTTCGGCAATGCGACATTCGCCATGCGAGTGCGATGCACGGTGACGTTTGCGCCGGCCTTGACTGTCTCGCCGGGGGGCGGTGGAGCAACGGTTCCCTCAGGCATCGCGGAACCGATGTGCTCCTGAGAGTGTTCGACGGAAGGCGCGGTCTCGCCAACAAGACTGGAGCGATACGGCTCGCCCATCGGAGTGACATGGCTCTCGCCTTCAATCGTGTCAAGTGGTTCCTCTTCGACAACAGCAATGGATTCCGTCTCCGGCACATCATCCTCCGGCAGATCCAAAACCACTTCAGGTTCATTGACACGAGGACTTTGCCGTGGCACCGACGGCGGAGAATAGCGCCGACGGCGCTCGGCCTCCTTGGCCTTCTTCTTGGCATTGGAAACCACCGAGAGGAAGAAGACGACGAAAAAGACCACGGGGACAAGCCAGTCCAGGAAGCCGTCCACGGCATTAGCAAAGATGAGAAAAGACGATGGCATTATGGTTATTTCTCTTCTTCACCCAAAATGTTACGACGCATTTCTGTATCGGACTTGAGGTTCTCCATGCGGTAGTAGTCCAGCACGCCGAGATTGCCGCTCTTGAGTGCCTCGGCCATCGCCAGCGGGACTTCGGCCTCCGCCGCCACGACCTTCGCCTGCATCTCCTGAACCTGTGCGCGCATCTCCTGCTCAGCAGCCACGGCCGCCGCACGGCGCACCTCGGCTTTCGCCTGCGCGACACGCTTGTCCGCTTCGGCCTGGTCGGCCTGGAGGCGAGCGCCGATGTTGTCACCGACATCCACGTCCGCAATGTCGATGGAGAGAATCTCGAAGGCGGTTCCGGCATCGAGGCCCTTCTCCAGCACGCGCTGGGAGATGTTGTCGGGATTTTCCAACACGGTGGTGTAGGAGGGCGAGGAGCCGATGGTAGTCACGATGCCCTCTCCAACGCGGGCGATGATGGTTTCCTCCGTGGCACCGCCGACCAGACGATCCATATTGGTACGCACGGTCACGCGGGCGCGCGCCTTGACCTGGATGCCATCCTTCGCCACAGCGTCCACGGTAAGGCGTCCCTTGGAGGGATCAGGGCAGTCGATGACCTTGGGATTCACGCTGGTCTGCACCGCCTGATAGACGTCGCGTCCGGCCAGGTCGATGGCGGCGGCACGACGGAAGTCCAGCGGGATGTTCGCCTTGTCGGCGGCCACCAGGGCGTTGACCACCTTGTCGATGTGGCCATGCGCCATGTAATGCCCTTCGAGGTCGTCGGTGGAGACATTGGTGATGCCGGCCTTGCGCAGCTGGATGTAATGGCGAACAATCAGCCCTGACGGAATCTTGCGCAGCGACATCCCGATGAGCTTCATGAAGGAGATGTGCGCGCCTGATGCGCACGCCTGCAACCAGGTGCTGAAGTAGTTGATAATCACAATCACCGCCACAAAGCCGATGATAAGGGCGAGCACGGAAAGAATGGTCATTGGAGACTCCTTGAATGAGAAGTGAGAAGTAGAAGTTACGAAAAAGGATTATCCCGTGTATCCGCAGATGCTGCGGAGCTGGCTTAGGGCATTGGTTCGTCCGAATTTTACAAGTTGTTCATTATCAACAAGTTGCAAACTATTCAGATAGTCCATGCATTTGGCGATGGGAGCACTGGCGCCAATTAGGCAGTTCTTGGTTGGATTCCAGAACTTTCCAGAAGGCTCCAGCACGCCGTCGTTGCCGGCGAGGAAGTATTTCCCAGGCGGGAGTCCGGCGACGCTGGCGGCGTCACTGGTCACGATGATGTGTTCCACGCCCTTGGTGCGGATGAAGGTCTTGATCAGCTCGGGGGGGAGATGCTGACCGTCGGTGATGATCATTGCGGTCAGGCGGTCTTCGCCCAACCCGCTCAAGATGGGGTTGTGGTGACGGTCGAGCATTCCCGGACAGCCGTTGCCAAGATGGGTGAGATTCAATGCTCCGGCATCCGCCGCTTTACGGACATCCTCCGGCGTGGCAAGATGATGGCCGACCGACGGGATGACCTTCAGACGCCGCGCCTCCGCGATTGCCTCGCCCGCACCAGGGACCTCGGCTCCGAGCGTGAGAAGGCAGAGAAATCCGCCACAGTAGTCGTGGAGTTTCCGCACCGCCTCGCCGGAAGCGTCCTGCGTCCACGACGGGTTATGCGCACCGATGGCACCTGGCGCTGGGTTCAGAAAGGGGCCCTCCAGGTGCAGACCGGGGATGTGCTTCATGAGCCCATGACTCTCTACCGCCCGCCGGATGAGTTCGCCATTGCGACGGTAAATTTCCCAAGGACTCGTAATGATGGTCGGCAAGAAGACCTCGGTGCCCTGCGCCAAAGTCCATTCCGCACAACGAAGAAACTGCTCCTCCGTCAAAGTGGCATCCGAAAAATCGACTCCCAGGCAGCCATTGACCTGCAAATCAATCCAACCAGGATTCTTCATTGTAACAGTTCAAAGTCCTGTTTATTAAAATCTTCCGAATCTTCCGGGAAAGACTCCCAAGTCAAGAAAAACGAATGTTATCCTTTAAACTCTTTGGTCAGCTTGGAAGCCGAGCCTTGATCGAGGAAGGTAGTGCAGTCCGGATGGTTGCGCAGAATAGAAGCCGCGACCATATTGGTCACCGGCCCCTCCAGCGCCTGCTGGACTGCCCACGCCTTCCGTTCGTCCGGAACCGTGTTGATGATTGCCTTGGACTTCATGATCTGCTTGCAGCTCATGGAGATTGCCTGCTTTGGCACAGCTTCCAGCGTTGGGAACCACCCCTCGCCAAGCTGCTGCTTGCGGCAGCGCTCCTCCAAAGTGATGACCAGGTAGGGCTTCTCGGTCTCCAGGTCGGCGGGCGGGTCGTTGAAGGCGATATGGCCATTCTCGCCGATGCCGATGAACGCGACATCCGTGGGATATTTGGCAATCAGCTCGCCAAGTTTGGCGGTGGTCGCCTCGGGATCCGGCGCCGAGCCATTCACGGGGTAGAAGGCCGCCGGCGGCACCGGCAGTTTGGAAACAAAACGCTCCCAGAGGTACTTGCGGAAGCCAGCGGGATGGTCCACCGGCAAACCGATATACTCATCCAGGTGGAAGATACGGATTCGGCTCCAATCGATGTCCTTCTCTTGTAGAAGCGCGGCCAGCATCTCAAACTGGCTGGCACCGGTCGCCAAGATGATGTTCACCTCGCTCTTCTTCGACAGCGCCTCGCGGATCTTCTCGGCACCCAGCTTTGCGGCCGCGGCACCCAGTTCAAATTTGTCTTTGTAAATCTTGACTTGCATTGAGTAACTCCAGTTTATGGCGACGGATCGCCGCCTAAAAAATCGGATTGGTTATGTACTATAATCCGCAAGGCAACGCCTTATCCGCATCAGCGAAGAAATGGCGACAAATTTGGCAAATCGGGCGAATCTTCCGGAGCGTCGTCGAAATCCTCCTCGTTGAAATCGCCCTCTTCGTCGAAATTGCCGTCTTCATCAAAATCCTCCGCAACATCGTCAAAGGCATCCAAATAGAAACTTCCGTAGCCGGCAAGCGGGATGATGGGGAAGTCATCCGGATTCTCCGGTTCCACTGGCGTGCCTTCATAATTGAACACAGCCGTATCGTCTTCGCACCAAATTTCATGTGCGGAGAGATTGAGGACCCAAATGAGCAGGTTGTCCTCACGGAAATCCGCCGCCTCGGCCAACTTCGTGGCATCCGCAAGAATGATGATATGCTCCTCCTTGCCGGTGACGCGCGCCCAAGTGCAACTTCCCTCCGAGAAACCGAACTCCCAATGTCCGAAATTCAATGTAACCTGATGGTCAACATAGAAATCCATCCAATGTCGGATAATTGTCATCGTCTCCGGGGAAAGCTTCTCCAGATCCATGGAAAGCATCGGCACGCCGACCATCATCGCAATCAAATGGCGTGCGATGTTCTCCGGCTTCTCGCCATCCGCCCAATACGCAGGATCGGCATGCACGGGCACGCCGTCGCCCACGCACAGCCGAATCTGCACACACCGCTCAAAATTGAGGATGTAGTCAAAGGGTGCGTCCGCCGCGCGGAACTGTGTGGCATACGGGAGCATCTGCGGGGTATCATACCCTTGGCGGAATTCGATGAGCGCCTCCGGCTCGGCACTACGGATAGCACCGCTGATCGCCTGTACCAGCCGCATTGAGGCACGGCCGTTCGGATCGTGCGGGTTGTTGGGCACCACGTCAACGAAATCTACCTTCAGGCCATCCAGACCGTTCTCCGCAACCAGTTCGCCCAGCCGCTGGGCAATCGTGCGACCGACCTTCTCGTGGCGGGCGTCAAATTTACGGCAGCTGTTCTCCAGCGCAAGCGGAGTCAGGGCCTCTGGATGTTCGGCAAATCGCTTGGAACGAATGCCCCACAGCATCGCGGTGGTCCACAGCAAGTATTTCATTCCCAAGTCCTGAATGCGCTTCACATGGGAAGGCATGTCGGGAAACTTCGTCTTGTCCACCTCCCAGTCGCCGATGTCCTGGTACCAGGCCGGCAAGGTCTCCGGCGTGACTCGCTTGTATTCCGGATAGCACCACCCGTCGTCCACGATGAGCGTGTGAAAGCCGAGCCCCATCGCAAGAGGCGCAGTCCGTTCCACCCATGCGGCGTCCACCGCACCATGCACCGCGTACCAAGTACAAAAGACTGGCTCCCAGGCATTTTCTGGAAACCCCGGCACTTCCGGCAACACCTCGCCACGAGCCTCGCCGACAGCGTCCATCCATTGGATTGGACGACGGTCGAGCAAAAGATGAACCGGACCGGTCTCTTCGCAGCAGGCGATTTCCATCGTGACATCGTAGGTACAGGCGGCTTGATTGACTTCAGCGTAGATGCGCGTGTCGTCCACGAGGTCATCCGTCCCGAAAGTCAGGCGATTTTCGCCCGCCCGGTTGAAAAAGCTACACAGCGGGAACCCGCTCTGGGCGCCGCAGAGGAACTCGAAAGTCCAAGAGAGGCGATTGCAGACGCCCTCATTCCTTGGCAGCCAATACTGCTGGATATCCACCAGCGGAACCGAGAATTTCACCGTACAGAGACCAGCTCCGCCCGGCAGCGGAAGTTCCAGATGCTCACGGTCCTCCAGGAACTCAAGAGGCGAACATTCGGCTTGATTGAAAAAGACATGGATTTTCATGGCATTTGGCGAAGTTGGATACCGAAG
>JAFXSU010000149.1 GCA_017525435.1 Victivallales bacterium | reverse complement strand
CTCTCACTTTTTAACCACTAGTCTTGCGATGGGTGAGTACTCACGCCAACCTGTAAAAGGCCTGCAATTCGACCTGCTGGACCTGGCACCAGAGGGCAAAACGCTCTCTGGCGATTTGGATTGTGCGGAGTTCGACTTGGACGACCTTCCTCGTCGCACCTTCACATCACCCATCCACTACCAGTTGCGGCTCACGCCCATCAATGGTGGACACGACCTTCTGGTGCAGGGAAATCTTTCCAGCCAGCTCACCGTCGTGTGTGATCGGTGTGACGAGCCATTCGCCTGGGAACTCTTCACCGACGAGGTCTGTCACGAATACGAAAACGCCTTCGGAACCACCATTGACCTCACCGATGACCTGCGGGAAGACATTCTGATGACCATCCCGCAGCAATTTCTTTGCAACGAAGAGTGTCTAGGACTCTGTCCGACTTGCGGAAAGAACCTCAACCAAGGTCCCTGCGACTGCGATGATACTGTCGAGGCATCGGGCGAGGTTCCCGATGAAACCAATCCCTGGAGTCAGCTCGACCAGCTGCCACTTCCTTGAATTTTTGTTATAACATCCTAGCAACCAATAACTTAAGGAGTTAATCATGGCCGTTCAACAAAGCAAAGTCAGCAAGATGCGGGTTCGCCAGCGCAAAGCCGCCAACCGCTACAAGGGCGTCCAGCCCACCACCTGCAAAAACTGCGGTGCCCCGTGTCTGCCTCACCGTGTCTGCAAAGCCTGTGGCTACTATGATGGCAAACAGGTCATCCAGGTAAAAGCCGCAAAGGAAGACTAGTCATTGGATTGTCAGTTCGTTAGGGAATATTTCACTCCTGCGGGCTGACAGCCAATCCCGTCGGCCGCGAATGAATACGCCCGACATTTCCATTGCCGTGGATGTCATGGGGGGTGACTACGCCCCCGATGCCATCATGGATGGTGTCGCCGAGGCACTTGAGCGCTTTGGCGACGCATATAAGTTATTTTTAGTTGGAGATCAGACGCGGATTCGTGAGAATCTGGAACGCCTGAAGCTCTCCCAAGAGGATATACGCCTGGAAATCGTCCATGCCGAAGAAGTCATTGGAATGGACGAACATCCGGTGAAGGCAATCCGCGAAAAGCGGAAAAGCTCGATCACCATGTCAATGGACCTGGTGAAAGATGGTCGTGCGCAAGGGGTATTCAGCGCCGGCTCGACAGGTGCCGCAGTAGGTGCCGCCTTCCTTAAATGGCGGATGCTTCCGGGGCTGGCGCGGCCAGGTCTGGCAACTTTGCTCCCCAAGGAGAGTGGTGGTCACTGGGTGCTGATGGACTCTGGAGCTACCGTGGACTGCACGCCGACCTACTTGGCACAATTTGCGGTAATGGCTGACCTCTATGCCCGCGATATGCTTCACCTCAAGAACCCCGCCATCGGTTTGCTTTCCAATGGAACCGAAGTCGGCAAGGGCAACCGCCAGACCCAGGATGCCTTCCGGCTCATCCGTGAAATCCCCAGCATCAATTTTGTCGGCAATGTCGAAGGGCATGACCTCTTCAAGGACGGTTTGGATGTCGTCGTCTGCGACGGCTTTGTCGGCAACATCGTCCTCAAGACCAGCGAGCAGTTGGCGCACAGTCTCTCGAAGATGATTAAGAACTCCATCATGTCCAAGACGATGTGGAAGATGGGCGGGCTTTTGTGCAAAGGTGCCTTTGGAGCCATCAAGCAGGCGACCGACGCCTCCGAGATTGGGGGGGTTCCCCTGTTGGGCGTCAATGGTTGCTGCATCATTGGTCATGGCAACTCCAATGGTCATGCCGCCGCCAATGGCATCCGTGCCGTCGGCGAGTTCATCACTAGCCGCATCAACGAGAAAATTGTCGCGCAAGTCCACGACTTCGCATTGGCCGAAATGAATTGACGTCGCGCATTTCAAAAAACATTGAAATGCTTTGAATTGCAAGCACTAAGTGGAAATGACGAGACTTGGGTTAGTATTTGCCGGTCAAGGTGCCCAGCACCCTGGAATGGGTGCGCAACTCTATTCTTCCTCCACCGCCGCCCGACATCTTTTTGACCAGGCGGACGCCATACTCGGCTGGCCGCTTTCGCGCCTCTGCTTCAATGGTCCCCAAGAGGAATTGACTGCCTGCGCGCACTGCCAGCCGGCCATATTCACCACCTCGTTAGCCGCCTGGGCAGCCCGCCGCGAAACCCCGCAGGATGAAATTCCCGCAATGACCGGTGGATTGTCGTTGGGCGAACTAGCCGCATTTACGGCGGCCGGAGTCTTTGATTTTGAAACCGGCCTTAAAGTCGTCGCCGAACGCGGGCGGCTAATGGATGAACTCTGCCAGCGCACACATGGGGCGATGGCAGCGGTGCTGGGGGCTGAGCCGGAACATGTAGCGCAAATCGCCGAAACACACGGCATCGACGTGGCAAACTACAACTGCCCGGGCCAGCTGATCATCAGTGGCGAATCCGCATTGCTAAGGTCTGCATGTGAGGAGCTTGCGCCACTTGCAATGAAAATCGTCCCGCTGGAGGTCGCCGGTGCATACCACTCTCGGCTGATGCGTCCGGCTGGTGAAGCCTTCCTGGAATACCTGAACTCCGTGCCGATGCACGCCCCAAATTTTCCAGTAGTTCACAATGTGACTGGCACCGAGGCAGATGCTACCTCAGAATCCATTCGAAAACGGCTTGCCGAACAGGTTTACTCCCCCGTCCGCTGGGAGAACTGCTGCCGAGTGATAATGCAAAACTGTGACAAGTTGCTGGAACTGGGTCCAGGGCAAGTCCTTACCGGTTTGGCACGTCGCATCGACCGTAGATTCCCCACCGAAGCAACTGCCCTTTAGGTCTTTGACGGGCATGTCGCCACAGGATTCGCTTGAAATACCATGCAAAGCAAACTACTTGAGAACAAAACCGCGTTGATCACGGGCGGAACCCGAGGCATCGGCTATGCCATCGCAGGGACTTTTCTGCGCGAAGGCGCACGCATCGCCATCCTCGGCACCTCGGCGGACAAGGCGATCGCCGCCGCGATGAAACTCGCGCAAGAAGCCGCGGTCTCCATCGACCAGGTCACCGGCTTTGGCGTGGACGTGAAGGACACCACCGCTGTCGCCAACACCATCGAGAGCGTGATCGCCCTCTTCGGTGGCAAACTCGATATCCTGGTGAACAACGCCGGCATCACCCGTGACAATCTGGTAATGCGGCTGGATGAACAGGAATGGGATGCCGTTATCGACACCAATCTCAAGGGCGTATTCAACTGCATCCGCTCCGCCATCCGGCCAATGATCCGTGCCCGCAGTGGCCGGATCATCAACATCTCCTCGGTGGTCGGACTCATTGGCAATCCCGGCCAGGCAAACTATGCCGCCGCCAAGGCAGGCGTGTTGGGCCTTACCAAGACCATCGCACGTGAATTGGCGTCGCGGAATATTCTGGTCAACGCCATCGCGCCTGGTTTCGTGGACACCGACATGACCGCCGTCCTTGACGAAGAATACCGTCAGAAACTCACCGAGCAGATTCCGCTCAAGCGCATCGCAACCCCACAGGAAATCGCCGAAGTCGCACTCTTCCTGGCAGGACCAGGCGCCAGCTACCTGACCGGACAGTGCATCTCAGTCGATGGGGGAATGCACATGTGAGGTCAAGCAAGCTTTCTTCGCTCGCAAATCACTTGCAAATCGCGTCAGAGGGATTATAGTAAGGTAATTGACTTTTTTGACTTGACGCCCTTTCCGCAGAAGTTCGCGATGCGGGCAGTTCAAGTCCAGAACCTTTTCTTTCATACCATTCTTTACAGTAGGAGTTAATACACATGGCAGATATCCAGGACATCACGGAAAAAGTGAAGGCAATCATCGTCAAGCAACTTGCCGTCAATCCGGATCAAGTCACTCCCGAGGCACGTTTCATTGAAGATTTGAACGCCGATTCCCTGGACACCGTGGAACTGGTGATGGAATTCGAGGAAACTTTCGATCTGCGAATTTCCGATGATGTGGTTGAAAATATGCTTACCGTCGGTGCCGCAATCGATTACATCGCTAAGAAGTTGGACGAAAAGGCCGCTGCCGGGACTCCCGAAGCATAGCCTCGTTGAAGCGTTTGTCCGAAGTTTCAGCAACTTCCTCCGGAAAATGATGTAAACGCCACACTTCCTTTTGGAGTTGTGGCGTTTTTTTCACTAGAACGAGACAGAAATATATTGTTAGAAGTTTATAAATAGCAACTTAACCAATCAATCATCTCAGTTCGGCCCGTCAAGTGAGGCGAAATGGCAGAAGGAGTCAAGCGGATGAAAGAAGCACGTCGCATCGTCGTAACAGGTCTTGGAGTGGTCTCTCCAGTGGGAAGCAATGTGGAGAGTGCTTGGAAAAATCTTCTAGCTGGGCATTCGGGCATCCGACGGATTCCAAAGTATGTGGAGCAAGACTATCGTTGTCAATTGGCTGCCGAAGTCGCTGACTTGGACATGGACAAATATTTGCCGCCCAAGGAGCAGCAGCGCATGGACTCCTTCTGTCACTATGCTTTGGCGGCGGCCCAGCAGGCGATGGAATCCTCCGGTCTTCAGGTGGGAACGGACATTGCGCCTGAACGCATTGGCACCTTGGTCTCCTCTGGAATTGGCGGACTAACCACTTCGACCTACCAGTCTCAGCGTCTGGGCACGCTTGGTTCGCGAATGGTTTCGCCTCTCACCGTTCCGGAAATCATCGCCGACATGGCCACTGGGCACATCGCCATTCGTTTCAACCTCCAGGGCCCCAACTTTGGCATTGTATCTGCCTGCGCTTCAGGGCTTCACTCGATTGGCGAAGCCGCCTGGATCATCCAGCGTGGAGATGCCGACGTGATGCTTGCCGGCGGCACCGAGGCGGGGGTGACCGATCTTGGGCAAGCCGCATTTGGCGCCATGCGCGCCCTCACCTCTTCACACAACGACGACCCCGAACATGCCTCCCGCCCCTTTGACGCGACCCGCGACGGCTTCGTGCCAGGCGCAGGAGCGGGCGTCTTAGTATTAGAAGAACTTACTCATGCGCAGAAACGAGGAGCAAATATCCTTGCTGAAATCTCGGGCTATGGTGCGACCTGCGACGCCCATCATATCACCGCCCCAGTAGATGATGGCTCCGGTGCCGCCCGTGCCATCCGCATTGCCTTGGAACACGCCGAACTCGCACCCGAAGCCATCGGCTATGTGAATGCGCACGGCACATCGACTCCACTCAATGACCTGGTGGAGACTCGTGCGCTCAAGTTGGCCCTGGGGGAACACGCCTATCATACTGCAATCTCCAGCACCAAGTCAATGACTGGACACATGCTCGGAGCGGCTGGCGGTTTTGAATCCGTGGTCTGTGTTCAGGCGCTGTGCCATGGAATCGCCCCAGGCACCATGAATCTCGCCACCCCCGACCCGGAATGCGATTTGGACTACCTCCCTAACGCAGCCCGAGAACTCCCTGGGCTCCAACATGTTCTCAAGCTCAACATGGGCTTTGGCGGACACAACGCCGCCGTGGTGTTCTCGCGTTTCTAAGATTGCTTCTACAACCACCGCAAACCATTCATTACGAGCAGATGAGTTATCAATATCAGGATCAAGGCGAACGGGCGGCGGTGTTGCAGAAAGTGCGACGCCTGGTGGTGAAAGTCGGCTCCAATCTGGTGCGCGAGACTCCCGCCGCACGCACTGGTGAATTGATCGACCAGCTGGTCGCTCTGCGCGAACGTGGCACCGAGGTCATCCTCGTTACCTCTGGAGCCATCCCGCTGGGAATGAATATCTTGAATCGCAAAAACCGCCCCAAGGACATGGCCAAGGTCCAGGCCCTTGCCGCATTGGGACAATGTTATTTGATGCGCCATTACGAAAATGCCTGCGAGGCTCATGGCTTCCACTGCGCACAACTGCTGATCACGGCGGCTGACCTCCACAACCGCGACCGCAATCTCCCCGTGACCGCATGCCTGGAGGCACTCCTGGAGGCAGGAGTCTTGCCAGTCATCAATGAGAATGACTCCGTCTCTGTCGAACAAATCAAAATCGGCGACAACGACACGCTGGCCGCAATGGTGGCGACGATGCTCGGAGCCGATCTCACGGTGCTACTGACCACCATCGATGGCTTCCATGAAAGCGGAAAGGCCGACGGCGAACTCGGACAACGCATCAGCGTCATCCGCGAGCTGGATGACAGGCTATTGGCAATGGCCGGTTCCACCGATGGAAATCCCTACTCCACAGGAGGGATGATTACCAAACTCCATGCCGCCTCCATCTGCACCACAGGAGGACATGCCTTGGCGATTGTGGACGGGCACGACTTTGGAAATCTGAAACGCTTCCTGGAAGGCGAGGACCTGGGCACCCTCTTCCTCCAGCCTGACCTCTCCCATCCGATGCGCTCCTGGCAGCGTTTCCTCGCTTTCTTCTCCGAACCCGCCGGCAGCATCATTCTGGACGCGGGGGCAACTGACGCCCTCATACGCCACAACAAGAGTCTCCTTCCGGGCGGAGTACTGGGGTCCAGTGGAACCTTCCGCAAGGGCGACACCGTCCGTCTCGTCGGTCCCGACCGCACCGAAATTGCTCGTGGCGTGGTGAATTTCTCCTACGAGGAACTAGCAAAGATTTGCGGTGCAAAGACTTCGGAGTTATCCAGCCGACTCGGGCACCCCGTCGAAAACACCGAAGTCGTTCACAAGGACTACCTTGTGATTATCAAATAGTTTTTCCTTGCTTTTCCGTCGGCGAGGCGCCGACGCTACATCCGCTCCGTCGGCGGGGCGCCGACGCTACATCATTTCTCATTCCTCATTCCTCATTCCTCATTAATATTATATGGAACTGCTTTCTCCTGCTGGCAATCTT
>JAFXSU010000148.1 GCA_017525435.1 Victivallales bacterium | reverse complement strand
TGACTTCCTTCAGCAGGAACTCTCTTGCCGCTGGTTTGCAGAAGATTGCGAGGTGATTCCCGATGCGGGCACCGTGGATCTCCCGGAACTCAACCGTACCTATCTCCCGCCTCTCGAATACCGCGAGACCGACTATCCCGAACGCCGCGCTCCTGAGTTCGCCGTGAGGAACTTCTACAATGGCAACTTTTGCAACGGCTATGACCCCAAATGGGGTGGGAATGTCAGCTACCACGGCTTTGTTCATACCCTGGACCGACTGGTCCCTCCTTCGAAATATGGTGCGGAACACCCTGAATATTATTCACTTATCCGTGGCAATCGTGTATTGGAGCACTCCCAACTGTGCCTGACCAACCCCGAAGTCCTGCAAATCATCATCGACGAGGTCCGCGCGGCAATGCGCCGCCACCCAAACCGCAAGATCTTCAGCGTCTCCCAAAATGACAACCAGAACTACTGCACCTGCGAAAACTGCACCGCGCTGGCCGAGGCCGAAGGCTCCCAGGCCGGACCGCTTCTCCATTTCGTGAACGCCGTCGCCAATGCGGTCAAGGACGAGTTTCCGGATAAAATCATCGACACCCTCGCCTATCAGTACACTCGCAAGCCGCCCCTGCACGTCGTGCCCGCCCCCAATGTCGCCGTGCGACTCTGTTCCATCGAATGCTGCTTCGTGCATCCCCTGGAGGACAACTGCCCCGAAAACCTCGCTTTCCGCAAGGACATTGAGGAGTGGAGCAAACTCACCAAGCGTCTGCATATCTGGGACTACGTCATCAACTACGCCCACACCGAACAGCCCTTCCCGAACCTGCGCGTCCTCAAGAAGAACATCAACTTCTTCATTGAGAACGGCGTGACCGGCATCTACGAGGAGGCGAACTACTTCTCGCGGAACGGCGAGTTGGCACCACTGCGCTCCTACCTGATGGGACAGTGCCTCTGGCGACCCGACTTCGACCTCGAAGAAGGAATCCGCGAGTTCTGCGACGCATACTACGGCGCGGCCTCTCCCGCCATTCAGCGCTACTTGACCGTCCTCCACGACACGGTCTGCGGAGACACCGACAACCACGTGACCATCTACGCACCGCCCGCACAATACCTCAACAACCCCGAAATGCTCGATCAGCTCGAAGCATGCTTCGACGAGGCGGAGGCCGCCGTCGCCGACGACACAGTACGACTCCGCCGCGTGAAAACCGCACGCATCCCACTGACTTATACGCAGTTGCAATTAAAGAGGACGATCTTCAACCGAGTCGATGACACGCTAGTGGGCAATGGCAAACTGAACGAGGCTATCGTCCACCGCTTCCCCGAGGATGTCCGCGCGGCGGGCATCACCGCCTTCGAAGAGGGTGGCGACCGTGAGAACGCCTGCAAGAGCTTCCTTTTGGGCATTGAAGGCATGAACTTCAACCGCCCTATCCCGCTGGTCAACCTGCAAAACCAGACTATGAAGATGTCGCTCGTGCCCGCCATCGGCGGACGCATCCTCGCCGCCAGCACCCGCATCTCCAACCAGCCCATCTTCAAGATCGACGGCTCCTTGGAGGGTGCCATCAATCCCTACGCCAATGGCTATGAGGAATATTTTGGCGGAGCATACCACGGCCTCGGATGGAACCTGCCGTTTGAAATCACTCAACAGTCACCGGACGAAATCGCGATGGTCGCCCAGCTTCCCGACCAAATCCGCATCGAACGAAAAATCTCTTTGACAGACAACGGCTTCCGCATCACATCACAAGCCCGCAGCGACTCCGCCCGCCCCGCCAATATCCACCGCGTCCATCCTTCCTTTAACATCAGCGATGTCCACAATGTCGAACTGTGGGCAAAACACGGCGGCAAATGGACGCGCCTGGACTTCGACACCGAACTCCGCGACATCGAGGTATGGCTCAAGAATGACGCCCTGCCCGAAGGTGCCTGGGGATTCACCGATCGCGGAACCGGGCTTGCCATCCTGGTCACTTTCCGGCAGCCCACCGTCCAGACTTGCTACTTCTTCGCAAATCCGCGCGAGAAATTCGCCAACCTGGAGGCCTTCAGCACCAGTTCTGAAATCGGTCCGGACTCTGGTCCCGTGTTGGACTTCGAATATTCTGTCCTTCCCTACGACCAGGCCCCCTGGGAATAATGCGTAATTCGTAATGCGTAATTGGGTCGCGCAAAAGCGCGGCCCTTTTTATTTGGGAATGATATCTTTAACTTGCCTGCTCGGATAAATGGGACGATGGTTTTCGATTACCTTGTCCCGTCCGTCCCGTCCGTCCCGCCCGTCCCGTCCGTCCCGCCCGTCCCGTCCGTCCCGCCCGTCCCGTCCGTCCCGCCCGTCCCGTCCGTCCCGTCCGTCCCGTCCGTCCCGTCCGTCCCGTCCGTCCCGTCCGTCCCGTTCGTCCCGTTCGTCCCGTTCGTCCCGTCCGTCCCGTCCCGTGGGGGGCAACCTATGTTTTTGCCATGCAGTCACCACCGTGGGACTTAACCTACCAGGTCTTGGAGATTGGTGGCAATCCCCTAATTACGCATTACGAATTACGAATTATCATAGTGCGCGGGTATCGGCCTCGACTTTTTCCAGCGGGGTATTCCAGGCCGGAGTAAGATAGGCGGAACGCTTCAGCAGGTCAAGAGTCCGTGGAGCAGCCGCCTCGTCATAGCGTGCATCTGCTCCGGCGGGTGTCAGATATGGGTTCACGTCATCCCGGTAGGCGCGCTTTTCCACCAATGGCGGCCAGTTGATGAAGATATGTCGTCCTGCATTCTGGAAGATGCTCCCCCAGCCCAGCACGCCAACGCGCCGCTCGAATTCCTCTGGCGTGTCAAACTGAAGCACCACGGTGGCGGCGGACTCCGGATCGTTGTGCGGTGCCAGACGATATTTCCCGACCTCCTCAACGACCTCGCGCATCCGCTTTACGCGCAAGCGCAGTTGTTCCATCCAGCCGTCCAGTTTCTTGAGTTGTTCATAGATCATCGCGCCTTGGATTTCGCTGGCACGATAGTCCTGTCCGGCAAACATCGGAATCTGTACAGGTGCATCGTAGGATTGCACGAAAGTCCCTGCGTCATGCCAGAGCCGCGCCCTATCGAAGAGCACGGGGTCATCGGTAATGATCGCTCCGCCTTCTCCGCAGGTGATATTCTTGTAGTTGTTGAAACTGAAGCAACCGATTGCCCCGAAGGTGCCCAGCCGCCGGCCCTTGTAGAGTCCGCCGACCGCCTGGCAGGCATCCTCCACCACGGGGATGCCATGGCGATTCGCAATCTCCATGATGCGATCCATGTCACAAGGGAGATTCGCCATGTGAATCACCACAATCGCCTTGGTACGAGGTGAGATCTTGCGCTCCAGGTCCTCCGGGTCCATGGTCAATGTCGCATCGATCTCCACCAGTTTCGGCACTGCTTGCAGAAGCATCGGAGCCAGCGGAGTGGAAATCCAGGTGTACGCCGAAAGCAGCACTTCGTCGCCAGGGCCAATGCCCAATGCGACCATTGCGCACATCAGGGCGCTGGTCCCCGAGTTCACCATCAAGGCGTGTTTCACGCCCATCTTCGCGGCCAGCGCGCGTTCCGCCTTCGCCAAATAGCCGTCCGTGCCCGCCTGGAAACGAGTCAGGCGACCACTCTGCAAAACCTCGGTGACGGCACGGATTTCTTCTTGACCTATCTCAAACATGACTACTCCAAAAAGGGGGGATTTTCCTGAAATCGGCTAAATATATCTCTGCAACCTTGATTATTCCTTTATATTAAGGGAAATTACTGAAAATTGTCTTGAGTGACCACCAATGCCCCCTCTCCACGAACCCGACCACAACCGCCAGAAAAAGGCGGCCGTCATCAACGACTTCACCAGCTTTGGACGATGCTCGCTGGCGGTCACTATTCCCATCCTTTCGGCACTGAAAGTCCAGTGCTGCTCCGTGCCGACCGCCATCTTCACCAACCACACCGGATACCCCAGTTTCGCCTGGACGGACTACACCGACCACCTCGACGACTACATCCGCAAATGGCAGAAGCTCCACCTCCGCTTCGACGCTATCGCCACCGGCTTCCTCGGCTCACATCGGCAAGTCGATTTCGTCCAACGCTTTCTGACAACCTTCCGGGACGAGCGGACGATCGTCGTCGTGGATCCCGTCATGGGCGACTACGGGCGGCTCTACGCCACCTACGACGCCACGCTCGCCGAGTCGATGCGGGCCTTCCTTGACGTGGCAGACATCCTCACCCCGAACCTCACCGAGGCATGCGTTTTGGCGAACCGTCCCTACGACCCTGCCATCACGGACGCCGAATTGCTGGAACTCTGCCAACAGCTCACCTCACGACACGCCACCAAAATCGTGGTCTCGGGAATTGCCCGTGGTTCCGAAC
>JAFXSU010000147.1 GCA_017525435.1 Victivallales bacterium | reverse complement strand
GCTAATTGCTAATTTTCTAGGTTTGCAGCAGGCAGTTGGCGAACGACGCGTGCGTGCCGCGGAAGGCTGATGGTAAAGGCGGCCCCCTCGCCTGGCTTGCCGTCGATGGCCAAATCGCCGCCATGGCTGCGCACAATGCGGTCCACAATCAGCAGCCCCAGCCCATGACCGCCGGGCTTCGTGGTATAATAGGCCTCGAGGAGCCGCGAGAGTTCTTCCCGTGTCAGCCCCTTGCCATTGTCCGCGAACCGCAGGTGCACGTAAACATCGTCCACTCGGCAAGATACAATGAGCTTCCCGCCATTGGGCATAGCCTGCATCGCATTCTTGATGAGATTGAAGAAAGCCTGGGTAAGTTGACCGGCATCGCCGGAGATGGCAGGGACGCAATCAGGGAAATCCAATGTAATGGAGATGTCCTTGGCCTTGAGTTCGGGTTCCAGAAATTGCGCAGCCGAGACCAGCAACTCCTGGATATTGACCGGCGTGAGTTCCAGCTGAGTGGGACGCACCGCCGAAAGAAAGTTCTTCACGATGGCGTCTAGCCGGGAGAGTTCCTGGTCGGCTATTTCGACAAATTGGCGCGTGGCCTCGACAATCTTCTCATTGTCGTCGGATTTGAGTTTGCGCTTCAGGATCTGAAGTCGGATGCCCAGAGCGTTAAGGGGATTGCCCAGTTCATGGGCGACACCAGCGGCCAACTGCGTGATGGCGGTCACCCGCTGTGTCTCCACCGCCTTCTCGTTGTCCTGGCACCGTTCAGTGATGTCATGGAAAATCAGCGTGGCCAGCAACTGGTCTTCATTGCCCAGATTCGGCGGTTCGGGCGCAGGCAGCAGGTAAAAGGAAAGGAACCGCCGTTCCGGATAGAAAATCTCAATCTCCTGCCGCGAGAAGCGTCCCCATTCGGAGGCGGGCAGACGGAGCAACTCCGACCAGTCCACTTGGCGGAAGAATTTGCCGATTGGCTGGCCGACCGCATCCTCTGGCATCCCGAAGAGCCGCAACGCGGCTGGATTCGCCACCTGAATCCGCAAGGCGTTGTCGATGACAATAATGCCTTCGCGAAGGGTGTCGAAGATCTCCTCGAAGAAGCCCTTCTCGCTGATGGCCTGCTGCAGGTAACGTCGCAGACTGGCGGCATCCAGCCGATCCAGACGTTCCTGGAGGCGGTCATAGAAATTGTTGTGGCGAGACGGCATGGGAAAATGACCGACGCAAGATATAGCGCACAGCAAAAAAACGGCGACCCTGGACCTGATGCCGGGGCCGCCGATTTCGCGGCCTGGCCTGCGGGAAACGCGTCCCGGCCAGCCAGGTGATCAATTGACAATGAACAAAACGGAGACTAGTAACGCTTATGGAATGCGGGCTTGTAAACCTTCCACGAAGTGGTCTCATCGCTGCTGCCATCAAAGACATAGACCGGCTCGATGATGGGTTCCCAGCCGAAGGGGAAGGCGATGGTCTCAACCACGCCGACGCACTCGCGCACGAAGAAGCGCCAGAGTCCCAGGCCGACGCCCTTAGTGGCACCTGCCATGTCACCCTCAACCCGGGTAACGCGGAGGATGTTCAGTGGGACCTCCAACACGCCGAAGAGAATATTCGACAAGCCGCGGCCGAACTGGTCGGCAGGGCGGCGCTCCTGAAGGCTGTCCAGCTTCTGGTCGTCCAAGCTGAAATCGTACCCCACGATGCCAGTGAAGAAGTCGATGATCTCGACCGGGCGGATGGCGATATACAGATGGATGAGAATCGCATCGAGCTGAACGCGAATGTCCCAGCGGTCACGCGCGAAATGCTTGGTTTCGGTGCCGATCTGGCCTTTGCCAGTCTCCGCACGCCACGGTCCGAAGGCGGCGGTGGCATAAGTGCCGCCATGGGGAACGAACACGCCGGTGTTGTGTTCATAGTAGTCCACCAGCCAGAACGGCGGAATGAAATGCGGGAATGCAAGACCGCGCTCGCAGTTTGCATACAACCCAAGATTCAGGTAGTCGGTGATTGCGACCTCAAAACCCAGCCCCGGTCCCAAGGCAACGCCGCAACGAACGACATCCAAAAGATCGGAGAAGCGATTCCAGAGATACAATTCGGTATTGACAATCGCGCGGTTGACGTCGAGAGTCTCACTGGAGCGGGCCTGCCCCTTGACCGGGGTCAGACTCATAGTGGCCAACAGGGCAAAGACGCCCAGAAGCAGGGTGACATTGCGTTTGAACATTGGTTTTCCCTTATGGACAATGATGGGTGGTTGATGTTACAGAAAAATTATATATGCGGAAATTTAGTCTCTGTTTCCTGAATTTAAAGCTAAGGCGAAAGAATTTCTCACTTTTCTGCCATTTTTCCATGCAAAAAAGCCTTTCTAAACCAAAATGGGAGACAAAACTGCCAATTTATGACAATTTTGGACAAATCCAAAAAATCCATGACAAACCAAGACAATTTTGAATTTATTCTGACATCAGCTCCTTTCGGTAAAAAGCGGCCTTTTTGTCGTCGCCTTGTTGTTCGGCGATGGTCGCGAGATCCTCGTAGAGCCATGCGATCAGCGGCGTGGGAAGTGCCACTTCCATCTTCCCCTCGGCGGTACGCCCCTGCGCCATTGTCTCGGCAAGCCGCTGGTAGCATTCCTCCGACGCTTGAAAATCGCCTTCAAGAAAGCGTTGATGTGCATCCATAAATAATAGCAAAGTCTGCACCGAGGTCTCCATCTCAAAATGTGTCAGCGGCGGCCTTATTGGCAATTCATGGCGGAGATAGTCAAGATATTCGACGGCGCCTAGACGGAATCCCGCCATGATGCCGAGTTCGTATGCCTTGAGATTCGGCTGTCCCGGACGCTGGAGCCCGTAATAGGAAAGTCGCACGCCGTTTTCCCAATATGGTACATATAGATAAGAGCAACTGGCATAGATGACTGCTCCAACGGAGAGGAATACCAGAACTGCTCGATTCAGGCGTGGATTCGGCCAACGGCGGAAACACAACTCCGCCAAAAGACAGGCTGCACAGAGAACCGCCGCTGAAACCAGATAGTTGTAGCGGTCGCAGTAGCGAAAATTCGTATAGTGAAGAAGCCCCAGCACCGGTGCCATCGCCCCGACAATCGTCATCAAGGCGACGAAGATGCCCCGCCATGCGCACCCCAGCCGTCGCGCCAGCAAGACTCCGCCGACCAGCAAAGCACTCCCGCCAACCAGCACCGCCACGCACCGTGCGTCCAACCCAATGGCTTCCGGATAAAACGGATTTGTCTCGAAGGGAATCAGCGCGGTCAACGGATACCAGAAGAAGTTGTGCAAGGGCACCAAAAGCGAAGCTTCCACCGTGCCGGGATTGGTCTGGCTTGTCACCACCATGGACCAAACGGCCGCCAGTACACCGGCAGCGACCGGTCCTGCAACCTCCCGACGCCAATATGATTTACCACTTCCCCAGGTCAAGACCACATAGACACCTGGCAGCGCCAAAGCGGCCGGCTTGGCAAAAATGGACAGCACAGTGCAGAATGAACACCATCCCCAACGATGCTCCAGGAACAGCCAGACAGCCAGAAAAGCGAACAGCCCGCACAGCACATCCTTCCGTTCGCTCACCCAGATGACCGACTCGACCTTCTGCGGATTCAGCGCCCACAGCAACGCACCCAGCCCCGCCAGCGAATGCCGCACGCCCAGCTTCCGCAATACCGCCAGCAGTGCCCAAGCCGCCAAAATATGCAGAACCAGATTATGCAGATGATCGCCCAGCGGATTCAAATCCCAGAGTGCACGGTCCACCATCAGCGACCACAGCGGCAATGGTGAAAACAAATCTTGGAAAGGATGGCAAAGATAGAAGAGGAAATTATTCCAGTTCAAGGCAATATGGGGATTCTTCACGACAAAGGTGACATCATCCCAGTCACTGAGCAGCTCATAGTTCATCCCTTCGTGGAAGGTCAGCGCAGTGACCAATGCGATTGCCGCAGCCCACAGCAGTGCATTCCACGGCAGTCGTGAAAGTCCCCTCACCCTCTCGATTGGCACGTTGTCCTTCACACGTTACTCCATCAGTCCCCATGCCCAGAACCAATGCAGGATACGATTTCCCCGCATTCGCCTTCCATCCAATCTACCAGCTGCGCAGCTGTCTGGCTTTCTTCTTGTCTATCACCAAGATATTCCGGAACATCACTCGATTGCAAGTCACCGGACCGACTTCCAGGCAATACCCGGCCGGGCTGGTTCCGGGTTCGAAATGCCCCACGCCAAGCAACTGTCGGTGGCACCACACACAGTAAAAACCATCGTAGAGTTCGATGCGAAATTCCACCCATTGGGCATACTCCTCCGCAAAATGTGCCGGTACCGGCACACGGCTGATCATCCCCTCGGAGGTATCCGAGAAAAAGGAGGTCAATCCGATATGATAACGGTATTTGTCGCCTTCCAGCTCACGACGCAAGGTGATTCGACCAATGGTCAGCGACGGCTCAGACAGCGTCTTGAGCTGAATCCCGATGTAGCCGTAGTCGCACCCCAGCTGGAGATGAACGAAATCGCCAGGCTGGATTACATCGTCCAGCGTAATGGCGCCGCATCCTCGAACTCCGATCAGCATAGGTCGGCCGGTATTCTCATCGATTCGCTGCTGCCAGCCACTGCGTTCCCCGTTCCATCGAAAGGGATTCATGATCCCCGGCTCCATCCGCTTTGCATAGCCTTGCAGCCAATGCGTGTAGTAGTTCACACCCCCTACCGCACAGAGCAGGATAAACAACACCGCACCGCACAGGATGGTAAGCTGACGCTGATGGGCATAAAGGAAAGTCCGAAGTCCCCGGTCGCGTTCGGCAAACACCTCGTCAAGCCGATTCAGGTCACGCAGCAATGTGGCATAGTCGCCATAGCGGTCCTTGGGGACCACCATGCCCATCTTGCCCACGATTCGCAACAACTCCGGTGAGAAATGCACCCCCTTGGGCGGCTGAGGCGGGGGGACATTTCGCTCCACCTTCTGGTCCAGCACCTCATTCCAGTCCTTGCCATCAAACGGCGGAACCCCGCTCAGCAGGTAATAGGCGGTGCAACCCAATGCATAGATGTCCGCACGGAAATCTACCTCTTCAGGCATAACAGCCTGTTCCGGTGCCATATAAAGCGGACTTCCCATGACCGGGGCATGGCGGGCGGATGGCGAGATCTTCGTGGAGGCCGCCGCAATGCCAAAATCACACAACGCGACTCGAAAATCCGGATGGTGGAACAATTCGTCGTAATTGTCCGGCGGACGGCGCGCATCAAAGGCAAAAAGAATATTGTCTGGCTTCACATCACGATGCGTGAAGCCTTTCTCGTTTGCATAGTTCAATGCCCTGGCAATCCCCAGAAGCACCTGAACCACATAGCGTTCCGGCATCGGTCCAAGCAGTTGCACGACATTCTTCCCGCTAAGCTGGCCGGGAATGTACTCCATAACCAGGCTAACGCCATTTTTTGACCCGATAACATCATGGCACGCAACCACATTTGGATGAGCAATGGCACCCAGGATACGGGCCTCCTGACGCAACCGGGCAACAAATTCGGGATTGCTGGCCAGTTCGCTATTCAACACCTTGACCGCCACCGCCCGGTCAAGCCGATCCTGCCTGCCCAGATAAACCGCCCCCATCCCTCCAGAGCCCAGCACGGCTTCCAAAGTATAGCCGGGCACCGTCCGATGATCCGGTCCCTGCGGCAATGGGCGATATCGCTGCCAGACCGGACGCTTGGGTGCGTCATGGCGTGGTACGGCCGCCGCGCCTTCATCGCCGTCCAGCCGAATGGTATGCTCGACGGCGGATGCGTCGGCTTCCAGCGGTATCGTCTGGTCACTCAACAATGATTTGTGATTGGATGGCAGAGACATGTGATTTTATTAGCAAACCATCCCAAGCGACTTTGCTCGCCCCGAAACGTTGGTCGGACACGCGTGCATCGCCGATTCAGGAATTTTCTACAATATATCGCAGTTTTTTCAATAACCTTCAAGCAGAGACAAGGAATTACAGTATTTTAAACACAATTCCTCCGTTTGGAGCCGACAATTTCAAAAATTCCACCAAAAGGCAAAGCACCGCCTGATGAGTTTTTTGAGATTGCCTTATCTCATCTGACATGCGTCTCCTGACGCCTTACCATTGACTGGCGCATTGCCTTTGTCCTCCCGTACTGACCAACCCCTTCTTGACTTCTGGCCGCAATTGGGCTTCTTCTGCCTGTTTCTGGGCGGATTGCACTGTGCCCTGTGGATGCACGGCGACTCACGGATTACCACCGTGGCGGCGCTTCTTGCCACTG
>JAFXSU010000146.1 GCA_017525435.1 Victivallales bacterium | reverse complement strand
TTTTCATGGCTTTTTTCCTCGCCATTTTGCTTTTTCTCGCAGGGTTTCAGCTGCTTTCCGCCGCAAGCTTGACTGCCACCCACGATGCGAAGGTTGGAATCACCTACCTGAACGTCACCGATGCGGAAACCGGCCGAAAGTATCTTTTTTACCGTTCCAGCGAGCTACTCACGGCAGAGGACTTCGCCCAAGCGGATGTCGTGGCAACCGGCGAAACCGCCGAAATCACCGCCAACGCCAACGGCACATTCCACTATGTATTGGCCTCCACCGACGAACTTGGCCGTAAATTGCATTTCGAGGACGCGGTTTCAGTGGAGGAAACCGACCGAACTCCTCCTCCCACGCCCGAACCAGTCTTGCGCTACGAGAATGGAACGCCAATTTTGGAGTGGCTCGGTCCAACTCTGGAAAACCCCGAAGGCATTCGCCGCTACCGCATCTATCGGACTGACACCGAAGGACAGCCACCCGTCCTTCTCGCCGAAATCAAAAAAGCGCGGGCACCGGAACAAAACTACCGCGACGAGACCTGGGGCGACAGCGTGACCTATTATACCGTCACCGCCGTGGACCGCTCTGGACTGGAAAGCACCCACAGCACAGTGCTTGCCGCCCGCAAGGCACCCGACCTCGGCCTGCCAGATGGCAACCTCGTATCCACCAATCCCGCGCTCGCCACCTCCAAGATGTACCCGGTTCCAGGAGAGACCGTTCGTTTCACCGCCACGGTCACCAACTACGGCGCAGTCGCCTCGAAGCCTTGCCGCGCCACCGTCACTTGCAACGAAGAAATTCTGCTGGACACCACACTCCCCGCCCTGGAAGCCAACACCAGCCACACCATTGCCTGGGAACGAAATATCACTCAGCCCGGCGAATACGAGACCGTCATCCAAATCGATTCAGAAAACCAATCTGGCGATTGGAACCCCAAAAACAACAAACTCGTCTTCCGTGCCGCCGCCGCCGAAAGGGCGGTCTATTTCCTTTGGTACGGAGAGGTCCCGCACCTGCCCTACTCCAATACCTCGCAGTGCATTCCTGAATCCATCCCCGAATGCCATCGGCGTGGTGCTTACGCCATGCGGGGCGTCGGAATCTCCGAAAAAACCGCCGAGGACGCATACGATGCATTCCCCGCAATGGGCTATGACGGATTCTCCGTGGACGAGATTTTCCGCTTCGAAGGCCCCGCACCGCATCTCGCCGAAATCCTCCCTGGCTTCCGCGAACGCCACCCCGAAACCCTCGTCTGCGTCTGGACCATCGGAACCCAGGCCGCACCCGAAATCGTGCAGCTGGTCAAGGACGGCGTCATCGACTTCCTGCTCTTCGAGGTCTATGTCAAGCCAGGCGAGGACACCTCGCCGTTGCGCAAAGCCGTCGAGAACTTCCGTTCCTACGGCATCATCGACCACTGCATCATGGGACTGGTTACCGACCAGACCTGGAGCAACTGGGCTTCCCCAGAAGTCCAGCGCGACAGCATTCTGGAGCAAATGCGCCTCGTCCGTCAGCTCGCCCCCGAATCCCCCGGCTTCGCTTTCTGGAGCGCAAATACTCAGCCTGGTGTCGCCGAGGCCGTCGATGAAGAATGCTACAGGCTCTTTCTGAAAATTAGCAATTAGCAATTAGCAATTAGACTCATAACAAAATTAACGAGGAATGCCATGAAAAGAACTCTAGTAACCATTCTGCTTGCTGTTTTCGTCGCCAACGCGCTCTTTGCGGAAGATACCGTCACCAAATTCACCTTCGACACCGACCCGAACCTCAAGACCGTAGCAGCGGAAAACAAAGACGACCCGCGCCATCCCCTGCTCACTTCCACCCTCAAACTCAAGGCACCAACCAACGGTCAGAGCTTCTCCTTTTCCGCCGACCTCGACCTGACCACTTGGCATCACTATGGCTGGCTCATTTTCGGGCTCGGCGACGGCACCCGCCAAAAGGCGCAATTCGCCTTTACGATGGGCGACAATCGTGTGCGCGTCTGCCATCCGCGTGTGCAGGTAGTCCCCGGAATCACAGTACGCATCAAGGACTTCGAACCAGTTTCCACGCTTCCAGCCTTCAAGGCCAAAGCCACCATCGAGTACGATGCGGCAAAGCGCGTCATCACCCTGTCTCTGCGAGATGCCGAGGGCAAACCGCTCTTCACCACCGGCGAAGTCGCCGTCAAAGGCAAGTTCAATCTCAAGGAGATTCAGATTGCCGTGGCAGATAGCGAAGACGAAGCCAGCGAAATCTCCTATGACCCGGACACCAAGGCGCTCTTTGCCCGCAGCTATGTCGGTGTCGAGGGCGAATATGCCTATATGATTGAAGGCACGCTGGATAATATCATCGTCAGCGTCGAAACACCCGACGAAGAGGAAGAATAGTAGTCCAAACTACTAGGCTCGTTCAACGAGCCATCGCAACCCGCAATTCATCGGTGGACAGGGGGCTGCCCCGACCTGCCTTCAATAGCTTCAGGAATTGCGCACGTGGAATCTCTCGTGCGCCAAAGAGCGCGGTGGTGCTGGTGACCATCTCGGTATCCAGGATGGTCACCCCGCATTTCTTCAATATTTCCGCAGTGCCCACCAATGCGAACTTCGAGGCACCGGTGACGGTGTGGAACATCGACTCGCCGGAAAATATCTTGCCGACAGACACGCCATATAACCCGCCGACCAGCTGTCCAGTCGCCTTCTCCCACGTCTCGAAGGAGTGTGCCCAGCCCGTCTCGTGCAGTTCGCAATACGCCTGGATGATCTTCGGGGTGATCCAGGTTCCTCCACCAGGGCGTTCCTGCGTGGCGCAGCCCCGGATGACCGCCTCGAAGGCGGTGTCGATGCGCAGTTCAAACTGTCCTTTGCGCAGTTGCCGTTGGAAACTACGCGGGATGTGGAACTCCTCCAACGGGATCACTCCACGCTCTGGCGGGCTCACCCACGGGATGACTTCGTCGTCAAACGGCCATGGGAAGATGCCGTGGCTGTAGGCGTCCTGGAGCATCTCCGCATTCAGGTCGTAGGAAAAGCTGGTGATGCCTTCCACGTTGTCAGCTTCTGCGGGATTTGCGAAAATGGATGGTGGTTTTAGCGGCATAGCGTGCCTGTAAACTCCGCGTTCATCTCGTTCTCGCCATAAAGGAACAGCAGATTGAACTTCCGGCTGATCTGGACGCGATCACCCTCGAACCGGAAACGATACCGCACCAGATGCGGCTCGTTGAGGCACGCCAGATGCAACGCCAGAACATTGGGTTCCGGCCAGGCCGCCGAGGCGGAAATGGCATCCGACAGCGTGCTGGCCGTCTCGAAGAGCTGCGCCCTCCCCTCACGCCAACAACCATAGCCGAAAGGCACGACAAAATCGCTGCCGTCCCGCCGTAGCACCAGCTGTCCACCATCGGCGGAAAACTCGAAGCGCACGCTCGTGAAACGATGGGGATTCGCCTCCAGCAGATATGTTCCGCCAGTCACGCCGGCCGTGGATTTCCCTTCCGGTTTCGGCAGTTCCAGTGAAGTCAGTTTTTGCGCAAGTTCTTCCTGCTCCGCAGGATCTGGCACCAGCGGTCCGTCACTGGAAATCGTCGGCAGCAACTGATCCCACAACTGGATGAGAATCCTTCCCATCTCGCCCAGCCCGGAGAGCGTCGCCAGAGCCATGTCGTATTTCGGCACAACCAGCGCGTATTGCCCGTATGCGCCGTCCCCTCGGAAACTGGAAGATTCGCTGCACCGCCAGAAGTGCAGACCATAGCCATTCTCCCAGTCCCGCCGTTGGTTTTCGGTGTTGTCGGCGAGCGCGGAAGTCGCCAGCTTCAGGTAGTCTTCGGGAATGAGTTGCCTGCCTTCCCACTTTCCGCCTTGCGCCAGAAGCAATGTGAAGCGAGCCACGTCCTCCAGCTTGAGGTAGAGTCCCCATCCGCCCAAATCGATGCCCTCCGGGTCAGTCAGCCAACGCGGCATCGTGATGCCCAGCGGCTGGAAGAGGCGTGGCCAGAGATACTCCGTGACCGGCTGGCCAGTCAATTTCGTGACTACCGCCGAGAGCATATAGGTATTGCCGGAATTGTAGTTGAAATGCGTGCCAGGCGCCCACTTCAATTCTTTCCGCAGCCACCGATAGGCGTAGGGCTTGGTGTACGGCTCCAGAACGGTAAATGCCCCCAGATAGCACTGCGGCTGACCACTGCGCATCGTCAACAGGTCGTGGAGAGTCATTTCCCTGACCTGAGTTGGAATGTCCTCCCCATCATATTCCGGGAAGAAAGAGACCACCCGGTCGGACAATTCCAGCCGCCCCTCCGCACGCAGAAAGCCAATCGCCATCGAAACGAAGCTCTTGGAGAGCGAAAACAGCTAGTGCGGCTGCGTCTCGCCGTAGGGCTTCCAGTTTCCGCGCGCAATCACCTTGCCGTGACGGAAAAGCACAAAGCCGTGCAGGAACTCAAGCGAGTCCAGGTAATTCACGAAATTCAAAACTGCCGCAGACGAAACACCTTCGGCCTCGGGAGTGGACCAAGGAAGATACATCTTTGAATGTGAAATGTGAAATGTGAAATGTGAAATGAGGCCCCAAGCCCCAAGCCCCAAGTCTCAAGTCTCAGGTCTCAAGCTCAAGCCCCAAGTCTCAAGTCCCAAGCCTCAGGTCCAGCAAGTCAGCCCATGCATCGCACGCGATGCCATTTACCCACGTTGCGCCAGTTCGGGAACTCCGTCGCGCATTGCGGCGTGGCATGCGGACAACGCGGATGGAACGGACACCCCGTCGGCGGATGGATGGGACTCGGCACATCGCCAGAAAGTTGCCTTGGGACAGCTTGTTCCCTCCCTTGCAACCGTGGCGCCGCCGCAAAGAGCGCCTTGGTGTACGGATGCGCGGGATGCGCAAAGATCTCCTCGGCAGAGCCTTCCTCGACCAAGTGTCCCAAGTACATCACTGCCACGCGGTCAGCCAGATAGCCCACCACACTCAAATCGTGGGTGATGAAGAGATACGCCACGCTCGTAGCACACTGAATCTCCTTGAGCAGATTCAAAATCTGCGCCTGAACCGAGACATCCAGCGCACTGGTGCATTCGTCGCAGACAATCAGCCGCGGCTCCACCGCCAGTGCGCGTGCCAGACCGATTCGCTGACGCTGACCGCCGGAAAACTGGTGTGGATAGCGCGTCGCATCCGCCGGATTCAATCCGACCTGCTTCAGCAACTCCGCTACCCGTGCCTCGCGCTGTGACGAATCCCATTCCGGATGACGCAGGGTCATCCCTTCCGCCACACTCTCCCCGACCATCATTCGCGGATCCAGGCTGGAGAACGGGTCTTGGAAAATCATCTGCACCTCACGACGCAACGGCAACAACGAACTGCGCTTCAGGTGCGTGACATCATCGGTGCCATGGAGCAGAATCCGCCCGTCCGTGGGTTCAACCAGCCGAATCAGGCTCTTGCCGATGGTGCTCTTTCCGCACCCCGATTCGCCCACCAAGGCCAGCGTCTCACCGGCATGGAGTTCCAAGTCCACGCCATCCACCGCCTTCAGCTGTCCCGTCGTGCGGTGAAGCCATCCGCTCTTGACCGGAAACCACACGCGCAGACCATCCGTCCGCAGAATCACCTCCGGCAAAGCCACGCTACCAGCTGACGACTGTCTTGCCGACATCTCGCGCCAACTGGACAATTCTTGACAAAAATGACACCGTGCCCGATGATCCGCCGAGAACTCCCGCCAGGCGGACTTCGCCGTCCGGCACTCCTCATGCGCATACGGGCACCGCTCTGCAAAACGACAGCCGGACAACTCGCTCCAGTTGCGCGGAACCATCCCCGCAATCGTCTCCAGGGCCGTGCCTCGCGCCTCGCTCCGAGGCAACGAATGCAACAACAATCGTGTATAGGGATGCCGAGGGGAATGGAAGAGTTCTTCCGCCGTGGCAGTCTCGACGATTTCCCCCGCATACATCACCGCGCAACGCTGAGCGCCTTGAGCCGCCAGCGCGAGGTTATGCGTGATAAAGAGAATCGAAGTGCCGTGACGTTCCTGAAGGCGCGTAAGCAGTCGCATAATCTGCGCCTGAACCGTGACATCCAGTGCCGTGGTGGGTTCGTCGGCAATCAATATTTCCGGCTCGCCCGCCAGTGCCATCGCGATCATCACCCGCTGGCGCAACCCGCCCGAAAGTTCATGCGGATAACTCCTCAGGCGAGCAGACGCCTCGGGAATCTCCACTTCGTTCAAGAGTTCCTCGCAGCGCTTCGTGACCGCCTCGCCGTGCATCTTGAAATGCGTCTTAAGCACTTCACCAAGCTGATCGCCGACCGTCATCAGCGGATTCAGTGCAGTCATCGGCTCTTGGAAAATCATCGCGATGCTTCGCCCGCGAATCTTTTGCAACTCCTTCTCCGGCAAGGCATACAAGTCCTTCCCGTCAAACCAGGCATGACCGCCCATCAGCCGACCAGATGGCCGAGGCAAAAGCCCCAACAGCGACAATGCGGTAAGCGACTTCCCGGAGCCGGACTCGCCCAACAGCGCCAGCATCTCGCCTTTCCGCAGTTCCAACGACACTTCATCCACCGCCGGAACCACTTGCGCCCCCTGCTGGAAGCCAATCTTCAAGCCTTCGATTTTAAGCCGGGTTTTGTCCATTCAATGTCTTATGTCAGGCCTGCGCCTGCACAGCGGTGCAGAGAACCGTCGCCACGATATCATCCACGGAGCATCCGCGTGAGAGGTCGTTGCAGGGTTTCGCCAGCCCCTGGAGCACCGCAAAAGCCGTCGCCCCGCCAATCCGCTGGGTCATCTTATATCCGATGTTTCCCGCCTGCAAGTCAGGGAAAACCAACACGTTGGCATGCCCGGCCACAGGACTGCCGGGAGCCTTGGAGGCACCGACTTCCGGCACCAGCGCCGCGTCCAGCTGCATCTCGCCATCCAGCGCCAAATCCGGCGCAAGTTCGTGGGCGAGGCGGGTGGCTTCCTGCACCTTGGTCACCAAGTCATGCTTCGCACTGCCTTTGGTCGAGAAGGAGAGCATCGCCACCTTCGGTTCCTCAATCCCGCAGAGCACCCGCGCGGTCTCCGCCGCCGAAATCGCGATATACGCCAGTTCTTCCGCCGTGGGGCAAGGCACCACCACGCAGTCGGAATACACCAGCAGACCATTGTGCCCCAGGTTCTTATTCGGGCAGTCCATCAGGAAACTGGAAGAGACCACCTTGTTGCCCGGCTTCGTCTTGATCAACTGGAGCGCGGGACGCAGCATGTCGCCCGTGGAGTGGACCGCCCCCGAAACCAGCCCGTCCGCATCGCCAACTTTGACCATCATCACGCCATAGTACATCGGATCCTTCACCAGTTCGGCGGCCGCCTCCAAAGTGACTCCCTTCGCCTTACGAAGTTCATAAAGGCTTTCTGCATAAGAAGATGCCTTCGGACTCGACTTCGGGTCAATGCACTCAATGCCCGAAATGTCTGCGCCCACTTCGCTCGCCACGGCCCGAATCCGCCCAGGCTCGCCTAGCAGAATCGGAATGACCAACTTCTCCTGCGCAAGCTTCGCCGCCGCCTGGACTGTTCTCGGCTCGTCGCCTTCCGGCAGAACAATCCGCTTCACACTTTCACGTGCCTTCGCTTTGACATGTTCAAAGATGCTCATCTTAGTAATTAACTAATCGTTTTATTTTAAAGTTGTTATTATCGATTTTATAAATCCAGACCCGGAAAACCGTCCCAGACCGGCTTCCCGGAATAGGTCAGAATCGACGACTCCCCGCGCAAGGCCTTCAGCACGGAAAGTGCAAGCGCATCCTGCTCCATCTCACCAGGATAGACCGTGATGGGGGCAATCCACCCGCAGTGCTTCCGGATACCATCCTCGACATCTTGGAAGCGCATCAGCCCGCCAGTCAGCAGGATGCCGTCCACCTTTCCGCAGAGAACCGCACTCATCTCGCCAATCTGCTTGCAGACCTGGTAGATCATCGTATTCCAGACCAGCGACGCCTTGGCGTCCCCCTCTTCCACCTTTCGGTGAATGACATCCGAGTCCGCCGTCCCGAAGAGGCTCACAAAGCCCCCCGCTCGGCTGCACATCCGGCGCACATCGTCCACCGAATGCATCTTGAGATAGTCCAGAAGAGCGAGGACGGGGACGCTGCCGATGCGCGTCGGCGAGAAGGTCCCCTCGCCGTCGGCGCCCATGTTGCCGTCCACCATCCGTCCGTGGTCATGAGCGGCAACGGTGATTCCGCCGTCGATATGCGCCACCACGAAATTGCACTCTTCATAGCGCTTCCCCAGCTTCTTCGTCGCATGGAACTCCGCCACCGCCTTTTGGTTGAGGACATGGGAATGGCTGATGCGGTAGATTCCCTTGATGCCCGTCAGCCGAGCGTAGTCACCGAACTCGTCCACATTCGTTGGATTCAGCGTATATGCCTTTCGTCCAAACTCCTGAGCGAACTTCCAGGCCAGCATCACGCCCAGTTTCGCGGGATGCTCGCTTCCGCCCACCGCCGCGACCGTATCGTCATAGAGCCGCTGGTCAACTGCCGTCACCCCGCCGGGCTGCGAGTAGGCACTGCCACCCCGGCCGACAAAGACATCGATTTCCGACGGGTCATTCCCCTCCTCTTTCAGCATATCCAGAATCACCTGGTACCGGAAGGGCATCTGGTCATTCACATGGGGGTATTGGAGAAGAACCGGCGCATCATGGAAGACGCTCTTCTCCCAAAGTGAGGTCTCGTTGCGATAGAGGCTCACCTTCGTCGAGGTGGAACCTGGATTGATGACCAAAATCGTGAACTCTTTGGTGTCCGTTGCACTCATATTGATTCGCAGATAACGAGAAAAGCCGTAAAACGACCATTCCCAAGTGAGAATGAAATCCTGCCCACATCACTACAATGCGGGAATCTTGCTTAACATAATGCATAAATTCGATGCAATGGATTTTTCACAAGCAAAGTCACTTAAAATGAAGGTAATTTTAGGGAATTATACAGTTAACTTGCCATCGTGGTTTCCGACAGCAGAAGGTTGTCAGGTGGTGTTTCCCGCGAAACACACGAAACACGCGAAAAAGGTCTGCATCACGCCTGCCACCTGCGGACGCAAGCTCCGCACGTCCGTCC
>JAFXSU010000016.1 GCA_017525435.1 Victivallales bacterium | reverse complement strand
GTCTCATTTCACCAAATATTTCCAATTGCTTGCCAGCGATGGCGATCCCGGCCGCGAACTGGATTTCCTTGGACAGGAGATGAACCGCGAAATCACCACGCTCTCCTCCAAGACCACGGATCTTTGCATTGCGGAGGACGCCCTCGCGCTCAAAATCGAAATCTCGAAAGTCCGCGAACAAGTCATGAACATTGAATAATTCGTAATTCATAATGCGTAATGCGTAATTTTATTGTCAGATGCAGGTGAATGATGAAGAAAGAAAATACAATCTTGGATAAAAGCAAGGCTTTTGCATTGAGAATGATTCGAATGTACCAATATTTATGTGCGGTGAAAAGAGAATTTGTCTTGTCGAAACAGGTTCTTCGTAGCGGAACTAGTATTGGTGCCAATGTGAAAGAAGCGATTCGTGGGCAATCCAAAGCTGATTTCTATAGTAAAATCAACATTGCGTTGAAAGAGGCTAGTGAAACAGAATACTGGCTGGAGTTGCTAAACGAATCGGGATACTTTGAAGAAGAACATTTTAACAGTGTTTATGGAGATTGCCAAGAATTGTTAAAGCTGTTGATGGCCATTAGTAAAACTCAGCCGAAGACGAATGAATAATTACGCATTACGCATTACGCATTACGAATTGAAATGATTCCTCTTGAGGCCATCCGAGCATTTGAACCCAAACCGGAGGAGGCGTACGTGGGCTTCTCCGGCGGGGCGGACAGCACGGCGTTGCTCTTGGCGATGGTTCAATGTGGCTGGAAGGTCACGGCGGTGCATTTCAACCACCATCTGCGTGGAGCGGAGTCGGATGCCGACGAATTGTGGTGCCGTAAATTCTGCGAGAAACGCGGGATTCCATTGGAAGTCATTGACTTGCAAGTCAATGAACAGCGCAAGCCCGGCGAGGGAGTCGAGGCGGCGGCGCGGAGGCTCCGGCTGGAGGCCTGGAAACGGCTGGTTGCAAAGGAATGGCGGAGGATTTTTTTGGCGCATCACGCAGACGACTGTCTGGAAGAACTCTTTCTGCGGCTGGGGCGCGGGGCGAATGCCAGCGGGCTGACCAGCCTGCGTCCCGAGCGCTTTTTGGGCGATGGGCTGGCTATCATGAGGCCGCTTCTGGAGTGCCGCAAGCGCGACTTGGAGGATTTTCTGCGGGCAAACCACATTCGAGACTGGCGGGTGGACCACACGAACCTGGAGGCAGACTCCTCGCGTCGCAACGCCATCCGCAATCGCCTTTTGCCGTTGGCGCGAGAGATCTTCGGTCAGGAGACGGGATTCTTCGCCGCGCTGGAGAGTCTCCGTGACGATGCGCAGTTCCTGGAGGACGAGGCGGCGGCACGTCTGGCGGCGGCCGGCGAGAATCCCGATTTGAAATTCTGGCGGGAATTGCCGTCCGCGTTGCTGATGAGGGTGTTGCGAAAATGGGCGGAATTGCCGCTTCCGCCAACGAGGATGACCATTCGTCGTCTTCAACGGGCGATTGACGACGGCAAGAGCGCACTGGTGCCGCTGGGGACTGAGCAATGGATTCGCGTGAGCCGGAATGGCTTGGCGGTAGTGAAAGGTGCCGCCGAACCGTTGCCGCCCACAAAATGGCATTGGAACCGACCGCCTAGGGAATTGGAATGGAAGGGTGTCGGTGTCTTCCGCGCACAGAACATCAGTCCTTACCATTGGGAAGAGGATGGCGAAATCTTTGATGACAGGATTTTGCCAAAGGAGCTTACCATCCGCACGATGCAGCCAGGCGATGCAATGCAGCCATTTGGGGGCGAGCATCACCGAAAGGTGGCGGACCTCTTCAAAGACCACCATATCACACCGGAGGACCGACGAAATTGGCCGCTGGTCTGCGCTGGCGAGACCATCATTTGGATTCCCGGAGTCTGCCGAGCAGAGTTCGGGGAAATCTCGGACACCTCAATCGGGGCAGTGCATCTGACTTTCTCGAAAACTTGAAAATCTCTGAAATCATGAATCTCTCCGAATATCTCGAACTCATCAAGACGCTGGTGCGCGTGGGCGCGGTCAGCTCTGAAATCGCTAAAGTCAATCGTTCACAGGAGATTATGTATGATTTTCTGGCGGCGCACGGCGTGAAGCACCTGACCTTCGAGGAGTTCCCCGATGGCCGGAAGGTGCTTTTCGCCGCGAATCGTCCCGGCAAGGTGCAGCAGGTGATTCTGAATGCGCACCTGGATGTCGTGCCGCCGGTTTCCGAGGCGCAGTTCGAACCATACGAACAGGATGGCTGGCTGGTCGGACGCGGCGCCGGCGATGATATCGCCAATGCGGTCATCTGTGCGGCGGCGCTGATTCAAATACTCGACTCCAACCGCAGTGTCGGCGTGATTTTCACGGCGGACGAGGAGGTCGGAGGCTTCACCACCGCCGGAATGGCGGAGCGCGGCTACCGCGCGACTGAACTGGCCGTGATTCTGGACGGCAGTCCGTATGTGATCGATATCTGCGAGAAGGGCATTCTGGTGCTGGAAGTCAAGGCAATTGGCAAGGCGTGCCATGCCGCATATCCGTGGACGGGTGAAAATGCCGCCGACAAACTCATTGATGGCTATATAAAACTGCGTAACTATTTGAAAACAAAAGATTTGGCGACAATTGACAACCAGTGGGGCGAGACTTTCCAGCTTTGTCAGATGAAAGGCAGCGACGCGGAGAATCTGGTGCCGGGCGAGGCGTCGTTCATCATCAATATCCGCTATCCCGACCCCGCACTGCGTGACGCCATCATCAAGGAGGTCCGTGAGGCCACGGGTTGCGAAGTCACCGTCCAGCGCGAATGCCCGCCGGTCTATTCGGACGCGAACTCGCCGGTCCTCCAGCATCTTCTTCGCACGATGCAGGAGTGCTTCCCGAAGGAGCAGGTCGCCTTCCATCGGATGAACGGCGCCACCGATGCCCGCCACATCGTCGGCTGGAATGTCCCTATCGCCATCACCGGAGCGGACCATCGGGACATCCACGGCGCGGGCGACGCAGTGCGCATCGACTCCATTGCACCATACATCGAGTGGCTAGTCAAGTCGCTGTCGGAATGAGGGGCCTTCGGAGCATGGCTCCTACGGCCGCACGAGGGAATGAGGCGCCTTCGGAGCATGGCTCCTACGGCCGCCCAAGGGAATGAGGAATGATGTAGCGTCGGCGCCCCGCCGACGGAATGCGTTGTGGCAACGCCTCGTCGCCACAGTGGTAATTCACGAAATGTGGAATGAGGTTTAACATGAGGAAGAAGTCAATGTACATGGGAATTTCGGTAGTGGCCGTCATCTTTTTGGTTGCGGTCTGCAGTCTCGTTTATGTGGGGTGTGCCCATGATCGTTCTGTGGCACCGGAGGCGGTGTCGAATCGTCCGTTGGGGCGAGTGCTGACAGTGGTTTATTCGGAGTCGAAGACCAAGAGCACGCTGACGGTGGCGAAGTGGATTCAGGGGTATGTCGGCGGCGACTTGGCGGAGATCCAGCCGGTTACGCCGTATCCGGAGTCCTACGCGAAGGTGATTCTGGTGGCGAAGAAGGAGCTGGACAGCCAGTCGTGGCCGGAGATTCAGCCGTTGCCCTTTGATGCATCGGAGTACGATGTGATTTTCGTGGGCACACCGGTGTGGTTCGGGACCGCCGCTCCGCCGTTGCGACGGTTCCTGGCGGATGCAAAACTCGCCGGCAAGACCGTGGTGCCCTTCTGCACGCATGGTGGCGGCGGGGCAGGGCGGACTTTTGCCGCCGTGAAGACCGCCTGCCCGGAGGCGACCGTGCTTCCGGGGCTGGCGTTGCGAGGGCCGAATATCGTCCAGCGCAAGCTTGGTCGCGGCTCGGAGGTCCTTTCTTCTGCCGCGCATGTGGCGGAATGGCTGGAAAACCTGAAGTGGAATTAGCAATAGGAAATTAGCAATTAGCAATTAGCAATTTAAGATGAAAAAGATTCGCCTTGTCTTTGCCGAGCAGTTGTCGGCGGGTAGCATTGAAGTCGTGTATGGGAAGCTCGCTTCGTCGCCGGAGATTCCGGCGGGGGCGACGGCGGTCGAAGCCACGGTGACGGACGAATATGTCGGGAGTTTCTCGTGCTCCACTTTGGTGCGCGTGCGCCGTGAACCCTATCCCTTTACCTTCTTCCTGCGGGATGTGAATGGCGAAAATCCCGTGTGGGTGCCGAAGGCGCAGTGCGCAGTATTGCCTGCGGAGGACAAACGCTCCTACAATGAGGTGGTCGCGGCAATTCGTGCGAAAGGGCTGAAGTCCGACTTTGGGCGGATGGAGTCCGAGCCAGAGGAGTCCTACGAGAATGCCTGCCAGTATGACCGCGACCAGGAGGTGCCGGTGTGGCTGGGGCTGGGCCGCGATGTACGCTTCTTCCGCGTCTCCAAATTGACCGACGGCGAGTGGGGCTATTGGGGAGAGGTCCAGCCTTTTCTGCACTCCAAGATGGCCACCATCGACTTGGGCGACGGCCGGCGCGATGTCATGCGCGTGAAATTCTGCTTCGGACCCGGTGCGCACTGCCGTCCGAAGAATACGCGCCGTCTGGAGGAGGGCGTGTTGCCGATTCTGCATGTGGTGCAGGACGAGGAGGCTGTCCAATACCGCCACACCTACTTCGCCACGCTGGAGAATGGCCCGCTGGGGCCTGGACGCGTGAGGGGCAGCGAGCCGATTGCGGCGTGGAGCCAGATGTCCGGCTCGAATCTGACCGGAGCGGAGCGTGCCGCGCTGACGCCGGAGCGGCTGGAGGCCGAGAGCTACGGTCGCGAGGAGTCGCTGGTCTGCTGCGTGCATGTCGAAGCGGTGAATGTCTCGGACGCACCCGCGTATGCCTTCTGGCGTGCGCCGCGCTTCTGGGGCATTGACGACTTTGCGGAGGGCATCTCCTCCATTGGCGGGTTGCCGTATGCGGTGTCTTTGCTCAATGGCGAGCCGCTTCGTGAGGCCGAAGGCGCAATCCTGCTGCAACCGGGCAAGTCCGCCGTCTTCGACATCCGCGTGACCTTCGGCCAGGTCTCCTTGGAACGCGCGAAGAAACTCTTTGACTTGGACTATGCGGCGCATCTGGCAGGTTGCCGCGAATACTGGAAGGCATGGCTGGCGTCGGCCGCGAAGATTTCCGTGCCCGAGAGTGCGGTGGACGAGCGTATCCGCGCGGGGCTGCTGCATCTGGAACTCGTGACCGAGGGACTCGCCGCCGAGGGGCCGCTCCTGCCCAGCGTGGGCGTCTATGGTCCTATCGGCACTGAGAGCTGCCCGATTATCCAGTTCTACGAGAGCATGGGCTTCCAGGAGGACGCCCGGCGGTGCATCGACTTCTTCCTTTCGCGTCAACAGGCGAATGGCTACATCAACGCCTACACGAACTACGGCAGCGAAACCGGTCCCGTGCTCTGGACCGCCGCATTGCACTACCGCTATACTGGCGACCGCGAGTGGCTAGTACGCGTGGCTCCGAAGTTGAAACTGGGCGCGGAGTATCTCCTCGCCGAACGCGCAAAGAACAAGACTGCCGAAGCGCGCGAGGTCGGGGGCTATGGCCTGGTCAACAACAAGGTTTCGGACTGCGAGGACTACTTCCACAACTTCTTCCTCAACGGCGGTGTCTATCTGGGGCTCAAGGCGGTCGCGGAGGTCTTCCGCGAGGCTGGAATCGAGCCGGAGTTCGCCGCCACAGTGGCCGCCGAGGTCAAGGAGTTCCGGAAGGATATCCATGACTCCGTTGCCTTCGCGGCCGCAAACGCTCCGGTCACCCCGCTCCAGGACGGCTCGTGGAACTCCGCCATCTCGCCCTGGCCGGAATACAACGGCTGCGTGAGCTACTTTGCTGACGGAGGAAAGTGGATGAGCCACGGAACCATCTTCTCGCGGATGATCGCAGGACCGTCATCGCTGGTGCTCACTGATGTTTTGGAACCCCACGAGACGCTGATGGATGTCCTGCTGGACGCGCATCAGCATCCGCTTGGACGCGAAAACGCCGCGCTCAGCCAGCCCTACTACCAGCGCAACGACTACGCGCACATCAAGCGCGGGGAGGTCAAGCTCTTCCTCAAGCTCTTCTACAACCAGTTCGCCGCGTTGCAGGACCGTCAGAGCTACACCTTCTGGGAACACTACTTCGAGTGCAGCTCCCACAAGACACACGAGGAGGCATGGTTCCTGATGCAGTGCCGCTGGATGCTCGCCTTCGAAGAGGAGGACGGCGCACTCAGCTTGCTTAAAGTCGCTCCGCGCGCGTGGCTGCGTTCCGGCAAGCGAATTGCCGTGAAGGGCCTCTATACCCTCTTTGGCAAGCTGGACTACGAGGTCCAGGCGACCGAAACGCAGATTCGCGCGACTGTCCGGCTGGAGGGCACTTCGCGTGAAATCCGTCTGCGTCTCCCACATCCGGCTGGCCTGCATCCACGCAGTGTCACCGGCGGCACCTACGACCCCGCCACCGAAACCGTGAGCTTCATCGGTAATACCGCCGAGGTCGTGCTGGAGTTCTGAGCTGACAATTTGGTGTCGTTGCTGAAACTCATTCCAGCGTTGCAGTTTCGCATTTGGACACGTCGATTGGCGAAATGGGTGTGAAGATAAACCGGCAGGTTAACGGGGTAATTTCTATAAAAAATAGGGAATTATATCGTTAACTTGCCGTCATAATTCCCCGCCGGCACTCATGGCCATTGGAGATTTTACCCAAGGCAAGTTAACGATATAAATCCAAATAGTACCCCGTTAACTGGCGTTTTGAACAAAATATGCTATACCGAAGCGCACCCTTGCTTTTCGTAGTTTCCTCCAATCATTTTGGTCTCGATGAAACGGTTTAATCTTGTTGAAAGTTTGCGCATATATGTTTCCGGCGAGGTTCCGGAGGCGGTGCGGCTGGCGGCGGAGGATTTGGCGCGGGACATCGCGGCGGTCACGGGCGGCACGGTGGCTCCACAGGTCGTGGAGGAGGTGGCGGCGCGCGACGGAATCGTCGTCCGCGTGGCACCGGATGAGTTTCCGTCCGGTGCCGTGGAGAACTACCACCTGCATTCCGAGTCCGGAAATCTGCTGTTCATCGACGGCTCGGATGTCCGCGGCGCCATCTACGGCGTCTATGCCTTCAGCCGCAAGTGGTTGCATGTCACGCCAGACTACCTGTGGACGCAGGTGCCGGTCCGGCGGCTGGCCGACTGGACATGGCCGGAAATCTGCCATGAGGTCGCCAGTCCCGCAGTGCGCTACCGCGGCGTC
>JAFXSU010000145.1 GCA_017525435.1 Victivallales bacterium | reverse complement strand
GCAATTAGCAATTAGCAAATTATTGCACCTATGCAACGCTAGACAAGGGAACACTGCGCTTTCAGCCTTAAGCCTTAAGCTTCTAGTGATAAGCACTAGTGGTGGGTCACGGAGAGGAAGACCTGCTCCAGGTCGGTCTGGTCTTCCTTGAATTCCACGACACGGATGCCGGCGGAGACAATGGCCGTCAGAATCTCCGGGATGGCATTGCGGGCACCAGCGAAGACGAAATGGAGTTCGTTGGCATGGGTTTCTGGCAGTTGCACGCCGTCAAGATCACTCACCACGGCCTTGGCTGACTCAGCCGCCTCGTCGTTTTCGCAGACCACGCTGATCTTGAGGTTCTCCTGAACTTGGCGCGTGACCTCGTCCACGGTGCCGAAGGCGAGAAGCCGTCCCTTCTCAAGGATGCCGATGAGGTCGCAGATGCCAGCCAGTTCAGGAAGGATGTGACTGGAGAGCATGATGGTCTTGCCCATGTCGCGGAGACGCGCGATGGTCTGGCGCATCTCGATTCGCGCGAGGGGATCCAGGCCGGAGGCGGGTTCGTCTAGGATAAGTACTTGCGGGTCATGAAGAAGAGTCTTAGCCAGGCCAATGCGCTGAGTCATTCCCTTGGAGAGGGAGGCGACCTGGTAGTCGATCATGTGAAGGGAATTGGTGAGCTGGAGGACGCTGCGGATGCGGCTCTCGCGCTTCTTGGTGGGGATGTGGTACGCCGCGCAGAAGAAATCCAGATATTCCCAGACGCTCATCTGGTCATAGACACCGAAGTTGTCTGGCATGTATCCAACAATCTGCTTGATCTTCGCGGCATTCTGCGGAAGGACCTCCAGGCCGTTGATGAAGGCACGGCCGGCAGTGGGATGGTAGAGGCTGCACAGAATCTTGATGGTGGTGGTCTTGCCGGCACCGTTGGGACCGATGTAGCCGAAAATTTTGCCTTTCGGGATTTCCAGATTCAGTCCATGAAGACCGCGCCCGCCGCCGAAGTCGCGGGTGAGGTTCTCCGTGCGGATCATCAGGGAGGATTTGTCGTCTGCGTTGTTTTCCATAGCGGTCAATCTCACGGTGCGGTAGTGTCGGTGGTGCGGCGGAAGACGAGTGCCGCGCGGGCCTGGTTGAGCCACCAGGTCTGCTCACGGCTGGAAGAACTGCCCTGACTCAGGAAGGAGTCTTCACCGCTGCTACTGGTGGTGGGAACAGGGACGAAAGTGACGGTGAAACGCGCCAGCGCAGGGTCGAGGCCCAACGATGCATTGGCGCCAAAGGAGCTGCTCTGCGGTGTGGTCGCGGTCGGTTCGACCGCGTTGTCGCCTGACGCGTCATAGACGCGCGTCACGATGTCAACCAGGGTGGAGTTCTCCTGAAGGGAGAATTGAACATTGGCAGATTGGAGTTCGCCAACCGGCGCGGTAGGCGGGAAGGCGATGGGCACGGGCACACGGCTGCGTTTGGACTGTTGGTCTTCGCCGCCGACCGTCGCAAGCGAGAGGCCAATGCATTTTCCATACGACCACACTCGGGCAAGGTAGGAATTGGAATCCATGGTCATCCAGGTAAGTTCCGGCGGAATGGTGAAGGTGGTGCTTTGCGCAGGCCATTGAAGTCGAAGCGGGATGAGGGTCAGAAGATAATCATAGGTATCGAACTCACCGTCTTCACAATCAATCTGAATTTCGGGGTCCATGGCGGTCTCGCGTCGAATCGCGACTAGGCAAATGGCCGGGGTGCGCAACTGGCGGGCGGCGAGATACTCACAGACCTGCACGAAAACGGTGTCGTTCTCCACCGCATCTTTCGCAATGCCGGTAAGACGGTCACCGGTGTGGTTGAGTGGCTGGATGGCGCTGGGGAGAAGCAAAAGCGCCCGGCTGAAGGGGCGGAGGCCCTCCGGAATCGTCCAGTCTGCGATGCTGAGTGTGCCGTCGGGCGCAATTTCAAGGATCGGCAAGGTGCTCTGTGGCGGAGTTTCAAGTTCGTGGGAAGCCTGAAACCAGTTGACGCTACGGGGACGGTTCTCCTGGAGATTCACGCGCATCAGGGCGGTCTTGTTGCCATCCGTATCCACTAGCAAGTGGCTGCGTTCCAATGCGGTTTCGGTGGATTCGACAGATGGCTTTGGGGGGCTGGGGAAAAGGAATGCGGTCCCGTTGTCCAGACTGAGATTGAGCACGGTGTCCTCACGGCTGGCAAGGTTGGCGTAGGTAATCTTTGGTCCAGGCGCGCCGTCCCAGGTCCGCAGAGCAATGCTGTTGATTTGACGGTGCGGCTGGTCGGCGGAAAGATTGTGTGCATGGGTGGCGATGATGAAGGTCATCAGAATCCCAAGAAGGCAGACCAGCCCCCAGCCGGTGGCGGGATGATGGAGCCGGGCGCAGAGCGCCAATAGGAGGAAGGCGCAGACAAGGTAAATGACCAGGTAGATTCCCAATGTCCGGAAAGGCGGGATGGAGTAGCCCAGAAGTTGCTGCTGCACGCCTTCCAAGAGCAACTGGGTGTCCGGGCGACGACTCCGCGGAATGTGGTTGGCATGGCGCAGAATGAAATTCCAAAGGGTGGCACGGATCTCAAGCTCGTTGTCCGTAAGATCCACCGGATCAAAGGCAAGCCAGAGGACAGTGCCCATCCCGTAGGGGCGAATCACCGCCATCGGAAGAGAACCCAGGCGTTTGAGGACCGTGGCGTCGTCAGCCACGGCGACCTCCTGGAAGTCATATTCGGGCACCTCGATGAGGTCGCCATTTTCATCGCGACGCTGATATTCCCGCATCGGCAATCCCCAGGCCTGCCGCAGTGCGTTCCCGTCTTCAAACTGACGCACTCCGGCAGGAGTCACGGGCAGCAGTGTCCGCAACGGGCTGTCATAGAGGCCCTGAGTAGGGGAGGCACCGCCGACGATGAGCAGTCCGCCAGCGCGGACATAATCACGCAAGGCATTGAATTGCAGAGGAGTAATTAAATCATAGCGTTCTTCAAGCAAAAGCACTGCGCTCAACTGGAGATATTCAGCCAAATTGGCAGGCGGAGAAAAGCTGGAACGTACAGTAAAGCTCAAAAAGCGCGCGGCATTGTCCAGGGCGCGATTCTTGCCCAGATTCGGAAGGCTGGTCAACTTTTTTTGGGTGGTTCCGCGAATTACCCCGATATAGAGATAGTCTGCCGAATCCAGAACAGAATCTTCGTTCGCCGACGGCTGAGCGGCGGTCGCCGGTGCGCCCTGCCCTTGCTGACGCGACGCCGAAAGCAGGAGATCACCATGCATCACCTCAATGTCACCGCCCGAAGAGTGTTGGACGAGTCGATAGTTATATTTTCCTGTCGCGGAAAAAGTTACTGGAATAAATCCAGTGATGCTGGCATGGGGAGGAAGCGTAAAGCTCCGATAGTATAAGGCGCCGCCGCTGGAACCCTCTGGCACGATTTGGACGGTAAGATCCGCAGCGGTATCATCCGGATTCGCCACGTCATAGATTGCGCGAACAACTTCGCTATTGTATCTCGGCAGGTTGGTTCCGCTTCGGAGGGAGAGGCTGTTGATGACCGGAGCGGCCAGGAGCATCCCCGTCAGCGTGGTAAGGAAAAAGGCAGTCAGGACTTTGCTCATAACGGACTACTAATGGTTGCCAGGCAGTTTCTTGCCGAAGTCCAGCAGGGTATTGATGTCTTCCAGGTCCAGCGACCCGTCCGGCATCAAAGCAGTATTGACCAGAAGGTTGGCGTCGTGCTGGTAGGCATAGCGCATTTTCTCCAGCAGTTTTTCGACTCTAAGGTGATGGCCTGCCTCGCCGGCGTTGAAGCCGCGGCCGCCGGGGGTGAGGGACTGGCGGATTTCCAAGGGCTTCCGGGGGCGATTGGCGGCGACATGACCGCGCGTAACCGCATCGTCCTGTCCAGAGGGCAGCGTCTCGGCGACCGTATAGAAGTCCTCGGTGCCGGTGTGCCCCTGCCGGAAGGCGACCAACGTAGCCGGCTGCGTCCCATGAACCTGGTCATAGAAATCCTGTGGCGACCATCGAGGGAAGAGTCGCTTCATCCGGCGCAGGCCGTTAAAGGAGATTGCGGCGATGGGACCATACTTCGTAAGTAGCTCATGCAGTTGTTCATGGACGAAATCCAGATACTCCTGTTGCGCTGTCGCCGGAATGCCTTCCGGCCACTTGTGGTGGTTGACGCCCAGCGAATACTCCAGGCTCAGGCCCAGGCCGTGGTATTCGCAGACCGAAGCCAGCTCCGCCACGAAGTCCCGATGAGCGGGACTGTGGACGCTGTTGAAGTCGGTGAGCGCAGTGTGGTAGAGGCTGAAGCCGTCATCATAGACTGCGGGAAAAGCGAGATACCGCGCTCCGGCGGCGATGGCAAGTTCGACGATGTCGATGGGGTCGAAGTTCTTGGCAGTGAGCTGCTTTTCCAGTGCGGCATACTCCGCGATGGGATATTCCTCGCGCTCGATGACATCCTCGTGGCGACCAATCAGCCCATGCAACCCGAAGAAGACCGACAGCCCAAGATGGGCTTTGGCGAACCACACCCGTCCGGCCTCCAGCGAGTTCTCGTGATAGAGCTCTGCCTGGTCGAAGAGGTAGGTCGGCACCCCGTCGGGGACACCTTCTTCGTTGTAGTTTACCGTCAGGGCCATGTCTGATTCAAGATTCTTGGCAAGCCGATCTAGCCTGTTTACTTAAATTGCGGCATCGGGAAGGCGGCGGCGAGAGCCTTGACCTCCTGATGCACCTGCGCGTAGATCTCCTCGTTGCCGAGGTTCTCCACGATGCGCGTCATGAAATCCGCGATCTGTGCCATCTGGGGTTCCTTCATGCCGCGGGTGGTGACTGCCGCTGTGCCCACGCGGATTCCGCTGGTGACGGTCGGCTTGGCAGGATCGAAGGGGATCATGTTCTTGTTCACGGTGATGCCCGCCTTGTCCATCGCATCCGCCGCGTCGCGTCCGGTGACGCCTTTCGGCCGCAAGTCCACAAGCATGCAATGGTTGTCGGTTCCGCCGGAGACGATGCGGAAGCCGCGCTTGGCCAGTTCATTGGCAAGCGCCTTGCAGTTCGCCACGACCTGCTGTGCGTAGGCCTTGAATTCCGGCGAGGCGGCCTCCTTGAAACATACCGCCTTGGCCGCAATCACATGCTCCAGCGGACCGCCCTGCTGACCAGGGAAGACCGCAGAGTTGATCTGCTTGATGTACTGCTCCTTGCAGAGAATCAGGCCGCCGCGCGGACCGCGCAAGGTCTTATGGGTGGTGGTCGTCACCACGTCGCAGTAGGGGACGGGGTTCGGGTGGACGCCGGCGGCGACCAGCCCCGCGATGTGCGCCATATCCACCATCAAGAGCGCGCCGACCTTGTCCGCAATCTGGCGGAGGCGCGGGAAGTCGATGATGCGGGGATAGGCGGAGGCGCCGGCCAGAATCATCTTCGGCTTTTCCTTGACGGCTAGTTCCTCCAGCGCGTCGTAGTTGATCTGTTCGGTCTCGGCGTCCACGCCGTAGCCGATGAAATTGTAGGTGCGGCCGGAGAAATTCGCCTTGAGGCCGTGGGAGAGGTGCCCTCCGCAGTCCAGGCTCATGCCCAGCACGGTGTCGCCCGGCTGAAGCAATGCATAGTAAACTTCCTGGTTGGCCTGGCTGCCGGAATGCGGCTGGACATTCGCGGCTTCGGCACCGAAGAGCGCCTTCGCGCGGTCGATGGCGAGCTGCTCGATCTGGTCCACGAACTTGCAGCCGTTGTAGTAGCGTTTGCCCGGCAGGCCCTCCGCATATTTGTTGGTGAGCACGGAACCCTGCGCGGCGCGGACTGCGCAGGAGGCGAAGTTCTCGCTGGCGATGAGTTCCAGGCCCTCGGACTGCCGCTGCGCCTCCTGGTCGATCAGGGCAGTGAGTTCCGGGTCGTTATTGCGCAATGCCGCAATGTCATCGTAGCTATAGACTTCGAGTTTCTCAAGACGGCGCACATGCCGCGGGTCGTTGCTGAAGGGCGTGGACAGCCAGGTCTTCACTACCGCCTGGAGTTCCTCGTCGGTCATCGCATCACCGCCGGTGACCAGGATGTTGCTGTCGTTGTGCTCACGGCTGCTGGCGGCCTTCTTGACGGTCTCGCACAGCGCCGCCCGCAGACCATGGAAGCGGTTGGCGATGATGGACATGCCGATACCGCTGCGGCAGATCAGGATACCGCAGTCCAGATTGCCACGCATCAAATTCTGGCAGAGCGGGTTGGCGAAATCCGGGTAGTCGTCGGCTGGATCCAGGGAAAACGGTCCGAAGTCCACGGGGTCATAGCCGAGTTCCGCAACCAGCGCCATCAGCTGGTTCTTCTTGTCAAAACCACCGTGATCCGAAGCCAGGCCGATCTTCAGGCGGCCACTCTTGCTGCGCCAATCAGAAAGCATAAACGTAATCTTTTTACTTATTTAAAAGGAAAAGGGGATCGAAACGCGAAAACAAGATAATGTAATCCATATTTCATATTTTGTGAAAGAAGAATTGGGGAACATTTCCCACAAACGGGAGAAATGATAGGGAATTATATCTTTGCCTTGTGTCATGTTCATCCAACTAGCCAGGACGTCGGTTTGCAATTACCTTGTCCCAGTTGTCCCAAGTGTCCCACCAGAGGCCAGGCAAATCAAAGGCAAAATTATCCTATTTCTCCGTTTCCATGGAATAACTTACGGTAATTTCAAGTGGCGAGGGGACGGCAAAGACAAACGGCTTCTCATCATCAAGGGGGTCGTCATAGAGGTTGCGCATTACGGAGGCATCAAT